>JBCNQO010000118.1:0-5797 GCA_039592825.1 Flavobacterium sp. | reverse complement strand
CGTGGCGTCTTTGATCGAAGACGGAAGCACGTTGCAAATGGGAATCGGGTCGATCCCGAACGCGGCTTTGGCCAATCTCACGAACCAAAAAAATCTAGGGCTTCACACCGAAATGTTTTCCGACGGCGTAATCGAACTCATCCAAAATGGAACAATAGACTGTTCGCAAAAAGGCGTCGTAAAAGGTAGAGCACTCGCCACGTTTTTGATCGGAAGCCAGAAGTTGTACGACTTCGTAAATGACAATCCGTTTATCGAGATGCGTGAATCTTCTTTCGTGAACGACACGGCTGTGATCCGTCGCAACCCAAAAATGGTCGCGATCAATTCCGCTATTGAAGTCGATGTGACCGGGCAAGTCTGCGCTGATTCCATCGGAAGTAAAATGTATTCGGGCGTTGGCGGACAAATGGATTTCATTCGGGGCGCGTCACTAAGCGAAGGCGGAAAGGCGATAATTGCGCTTCCGTCAATCACCAAAAAAGGCGAAAGTAGAATCGTGCCGTTTTTGAAACAAGGCGCGGGCGTGGTCACGACGCGTTCTCACGTGCAATTTGTCGTAACTGAATTCGGGATTGCCGATTTGTACGGAAAAACGCTCAAACAACGAGCCAAAGCTTTGGTCGAAATCGCGCATCCGATGCATCGCGAACGCATTGAACGCGAGTATTCGGAACAATTTGCGGCGTTGATCTGATAAAATTTCCGCAAATAAGAAAGCCGTCGTAAAATAAGACGGCTTTTGTTTTCAATTTGCGTATTTGTGTTTGTACGCTTGATTCGTCAGGATTTTGAGCATGTCGGCTTCAAGGCTTTCTACAGGATTTTCAACGATCCGGTTGAGTTCTTTTGTTTTCGGATCGCCTTTCGGACCTTTCTTTCCGCCGGGAATCGTCGTTTTGTAAAAGATGAAAGTCGGAACTTTTATGATGTCGAGTCCCGATTCGAGATTTTCGGGCGTCGTTTTCTTGCGATCTGTAAAAACCAGCGTTACGTCTTCTTTGTCAAAACCCGCTTCGTGCAAGATTTTGTAAAACTTCGGGACTTCGTTTTTGCTGTCGCCGCACCACGTTCCCATGAAAATCTTTACCGAAATGCCGCCGGTCAAATCGCGCAATTTCGAGATCGTGGCAACATCGGTTTTGTAATTTTCGTAACCCGACGAAAACCAGTCGCGGAAAGGTTCCTGAAAAAGATCTTTTACGTCGCCTTGCCCTATCAAATCGCCTTCTGGAGTTTTGGCAACAGTTGATTTTTGTTCAGATGAATTCATGGTCGTTTGGTTTGTTTTGCATCCGAAAAGGAAAATTGCAATTGCGAAGAAAATCAGTTTTTTCATTTGGAGTTGGTCAAGACACTAATTTACGCAATAAATGAGTGTCCTTTTAAAATGAAAAAGCCACGATTCACGAATCTCAATGTTTCGCAAAATCGTGGCTCAGTCTATTTTGAGTTTTTACAACAACGAATGACGCGTCATCGCCTCTGGTTTCTCGAGACCTAAAATGTCGAGAATTGTTGGTGCGATATCGCCCAAAACGCCGTCGTGGATCGCTTTTCTATCCGGATCGACCAAAATCATAGGAACCGGATTCGTAGTGTGCGCCGTATTCGGGCTTCCATCTGGATTGATCATGGTTTCGCAGTTTCCGTGGTCGGCAATCACGATTGTCGTGTAGCCGTTTGCCAAAGCCGCCGTGATGACTTTTTCGGCACATTTGTCTACCGCTTCACAGGCTTTGATCGCGGCTTCCATAACGCCGGTGTGGCCAACCATATCGCCATTGGCAAAGTTCAGGCATACGAAATCAACCTCTTTTTTCTCGAGTTCCGGAACCAAGGCATCGGCCAATTCGAAAGCAGACATTTCCGGTTTCAAGTCGTAAGTGGCCACTTTTGGCGAATTTCTAAGGATTCGGCTTTCACCCTCGAAAGGTTCTTCGCGTCCGCCCGAGAAAAAGAACGTCACGTGCGGATATTTCTCGGTTTCGGCAATGCGGATCTGTTTCTTTCCGGCTCTGGAAATCACTTCGCCCAAAGTCTCGGTAAGGTTGTCTTTGTCGTAAATCACGTGCACGTTTTTGTACGTGTCGTCGTAATTGGTCATCGTCACATAATACAAATCGAGTTTGTTCATGTTCTGCTCGTGGAAATCCTGTTGCGACAAGGCTTCGGTAAGCTGACGGCCTCGATCTGTGCGGAAGTTGAAGAAAACCACCACGTCTCCGTTCTTGATCGTGGCGATCGGTTTCTGGTTGTCGTCCACAACTACGATCGGCTCGATGAATTCGTCTGTCGTACCTTTTTCGTAACTGTCGTGGATCGCATGAACGACGTCTTGTGTGTGTGTTCCGATGCCGTGCACGACCAAATCGTAGGCTTTCTTGACGCGTTCCCAGCGTTTGTCGCGGTCCATCGCAAAATAGCGTCCTACGACCGAAGCGATCTTAGCCGACTTGTTCTCGAGATGATGCTTGAGGTCGCCCACAAAAAATGCCCCAGATTTCGGGTCAACGTCGCGTCCGTCAGTAAAAGCGTGAACGAAGACATTTTGTAGTCCGAAATTGTCGGCCGCGTCTACCAATCCTTTGATGTGATTGATGTGGGAGTGAACGCCACCATCTGAAACCAATCCCAGAAAATGAACGTCCTTATTGTTGTCTTTGGCGTATTGGAAAGCGTCGACAAGCGGTTTTTCTGTCGCGAGTCTGCCTTCATTTACGGCTAAGTTGATTTTTTCAAGATCTTGGTAAACGATTCTTCCGGCGCCAAGGTTCATGTGGCCTACTTCGGAATTTCCCATCTGACCTTCCGGAAGACCTACATTGAGCCCGTCTGTACGAAGCGTGGCATGCGGATATTTCAAAGGAAGCGAGTTGATGAAAGGAACGTTGGCGTTGTCTGGTGCCGAAACTTTCTTGTCGGGCGCAATTCCCCAACCGTCCAGAATCATCAGGATAACTTTATTGTTCATGGTCTTTTTGATTTTGAACAAAGATAAGTCATTTGAAAACCGCGAGTGGAACGCAGCTGCAAATAGTTCGTTAAGATTTGCGCCTTAGGGAATTGTAGTCGATGAAGTAGCGAATGCTGACCGAAAACACTGAATTCAGTGTGTTTCCGAACAAATTGTCAAGATTGCGGCCAATGCTGTTTTCGATCGTTGAGCGATAGTCGGTGGCATTGTTTCGGTACAAAACCGAAATCTGGCTGGCAGGCGCGAACCACCACGAATACGTAAGGTCGAAATTCCACAGATTCAGGTTTTCGTCGTAAGGTGAAACTGCCGCTGGGTTGTTGGTCTGATACGTCAAAAAGCCATTGTTGTTCAACGTGAAAAGTTCGTCGTATTCGGCATAACTCCAGTAATAACGAGCCGTGATGTTGAACGTCATTTTGTTGTTGACCGAATATCGGGCCGAAAGTTCACCAATCGCGGTCTTGCGGTCGCGTTCACCAAAGATGATGTTCGTACCGTCGGTGTCCACAAAACCGCGGTCGTTCGTATGAAAGATGTAATCGCCCGAAAGAATCAGCAAAATCCTGTCGTTGATGCGGTAACGCGGGCTTACGTAGAACTCGAAAATGTTGCGGTCGGTTTCGTCCATGAAACTCGCATAAGGATTTATGTCGATAGCGAATTTTCGGTTGTAGTTCGTGGAAATCAGTCCGCTTACCGAAGCTGCGCGCGGGTTGTATGAAAAACGGCCATCAACTCTCGGTTGGTAAAAATCGTAAGTGATCATCGGACGCATGTTCACCGAAAAGTTGAAATAGTCGTTCTTTTTGGTGTTGAAATTCGTCGAGGCGACCCAATAATAATCCTGCGTTTTCCCGGTTTGGTTCTGGAATTCCACAGAACTCGAAAGATCGAAACGGAAACTGTTGAACGTCTTGGTTGGGTTAATGATTCGGTAGCTGTAATTCGCGTAAAAATTGTAGTAATTGTTCATGAACGCGATGCCCATATCGTTGATGTCGTACTCTCGCGAAATGTATTTGGCGAGCAAATCGTACCTGTTTTTTCCGTGGGTTTTGATGAAATTCAGCGCCGTTTTGAAACCGTCGTAACCCTGAGGATTCTCGTTGATGGTACTGTATTTGAAATCGCCCGCGAGTTTGTAGGTGTTGCCTTTGGTGTTCAAGTCCCAAACGAGTGCCGAAACATTGGCGTCGCGGAAACTGCCATTTCTCGTGGTGTTGGCGTTGGCGAATGAAACCGATGAATTTCCGCCGAAGCGTTGGTCAAAAACCATGAGGTTGTAATTCGTCAAAGGTTCTACGACCACGTCTCGCTTTTCGCCCGTAACGGTATTTCGGATCGTCGTTGTCGTTTTTTCGGTGATCGCATTCAGGAAACCGATTCCAAGTCCGCCTTTGGTTCTCCCGGAGATTTTTACGGCGTTTATCAAGTCGACCGAATTCGGGTAATCGAGTACTTCTTCGTCTGCGCTTGTTGTCGGATAAGTCGATGGCGGCCCGCCGATTCTTCTAGAATAAAGCAATGCTCCTTTGTTGAACAAGTCTGTGCCTTCTGTAAAAAACGGACGGTTTTCGTTGAACTGCTGTTCAAAAGGCGTGAGGTTCAGAACCACGTTGTCAAAACGCGTCTGGCCAAAATCGGGCACGAGAATCGCGTCTAAAGTGAACGAATCGTTTATGCCGTATTTGATGTCGAGCCCAGCTTTTACGGTATTGTTCGGTTCGTGGTCTGTATAATCGTAATAATAGGAAGCGTACGGGATGAAAAACAATCGCGTTGGCGGCTTGATGTTTTCGATGCCTTCCAGAATCCCGGCCTGCGGAATGATCGCCCCAATTTTGGTATCGATGTGATTCCACGTATATTTCTGCCTGTAGCGGCGCAATTCGCGGTAGAAGTTCAAACCCCAGGTTTGTTTGGATTCGGGAGAGAAACGCAAAGCTGCATAAGGAATCCGCATTTCTACAACCCAACCGAAATCGGTCATTTCTACAGACGAACTCCAGATCGCGTTCCACGAGAAATCCTCGTTGTTTTCTGTCGCCAAAGCATCCATCTGAACGCCCGCGGCACTTACGAAGAAGCGAAAATCCTGTTGTCCGTCGTTGAAACCGTTTATGAAAACGCCAAAGTGTTCAGATGTTCCAAAGTCGTCTCGTTCGGTGATTTCCTTGAGCATTTTGGAAGGTTCGTCGTCATACATTACAGCTCCGATATAAATCGCCTGATTGTCGTACAAAACTTTTACCTCGGTTTTTTTCTTCGGATCGATCGGTTTGCCGTTGTCTGGCTCAAACATAATGAAGTCGTTCGCGATTGGAGCGGTTTGCCAGATTGGCTCGTCCAATTTTCCGTTAATCGAAATGTTTTCGGTTACAGAAGTAGCTTGCAGCGTTTTTTTTTGACCCATAGCGATTTGGCACAACAGAAGTGTGGAAATCGCAACGAATACTGCAAAGCGGGTCATTTATTGGGGTGGTTTGGTGAAACAAATTTAGCGTTTAATTCCAAATAACAATTTATTTACAATAAAATGCAATTCAATCCGTTATAACTCCTCACTCCTGAAATTTTGGTTAAAAAATGCGTCTCGGCAAAATCAGAGACGTTTACGAAATGCTTTTCGTCGACGAAATTTGCCGTTAATCGACTTTTTATTTGTTAAAAAATTTGGTCGGTAGTTTTTAATCCCTATTTTTGGCGTCCCTGAATCTAATTTTAAAACCAACAAGTTCAATGATTTACAGAGTTTTCCCTGTGCTTCTGGCAGCCGTTTTTGCATTCACATCTGCAACTCCGACCAAGATAGAAGAA
>JBCNQO010000117.1:0-5805 GCA_039592825.1 Flavobacterium sp. | reverse complement strand
CCAATTCGATCTCCGGTCGGGCCGTTTTTACGAAATGCAGTACGCCGTTCATCTGGTTTTGATCGGCCTCGAAGAGAGACGGGAAAGCTGAGATGCTTTCGCGAGACATGAGTCCGCCTTTGTCATATCCGAACTCGTGATTGTACATGAAATATCGTGTGCGCCTTTTGATCACATAGAACGATTTTATTTTTTCGAGCTTAACATCTTCCTGAACGTTGAACGTTTTTCCCGCTTGATTCTTGTTGTAAAAGCGCAGCATCTGTCCGTCGGTTTCGGCAACCAGCCAAACGTTGCTATATGTGAGATATTGGATGAGCCTCACGACAACGATAGCGAAACAGATTCCCATAACGGCGGCGATTGCTAGTACGAACCAGCTGAATTCGGCGATAAGGTTGATGATCGAAAAAATCGTGAACATGCCGCAAAAGAACGCGGCCAGAAGATGAAGTGCAAATTTGGCTTGTCGCCTTTGCAGCAAAATTTCAGTTTGAGTCATAATTGGAGTTTTTGGTGAATTTTATACTGATACTTAATCGCCTTTGCTGGCCGATACGACCGATGCGATGAATTCGTCCATTCCCGATGCTTTTTCCAGTTCGCCATCTTGCTCGTATTTGACGCGCATCGGACGCAAGACATTGAGGAATTTGTCAAAAACCTGTTCCTGGATGACCGGCGAATCGACCACTTTGTAAAGGCTGCGCAACATCTGCATACGGTGGTATTCCGAACGCGACATCACGACATAGAAACCTTGGGCCATTTCGGGCGTCCAGTCGCGCAGCGCAGAAATGATTGCCGCCGCACCAAACTGTTCGGAACTGATATCGCCAAAAAACGTCTCGATCTCTTCAAACAACTTCGCCGACTCGTCCTCGTTCTTTTCCTTGAAATACTCCTTGAGCGAAGCCGCGGCCGTCTGGGCATTGATGTAAGGCGAACCCGACGCGTAAAAGAATCCCGAAAGGTCGATGTCGCCTTCGTTCACGCCGTTTATGAAAATCGCGAGCCCGCGCAAATGGTGGCCAACGTCGTCATTGGAAAGATATTCGTTATAGGCCGGCAATTCGTCCATGAACTTTTCCAGAGCTTCGAACCAATCGTCGTGTTCGGCCCATCTTTCGATAAGAAAAACCGCACAGACGCGTTCGATGATCTCGTGGTCGAGGTCGGCATTGGTGAGTGAGCCATTTCTGTAGCTCGTTAAAAAAAGGTCAATTGCCTTCAAATAGTCTTTCAGTGAATCGCTTTTGAGCAATTCCAGTATCTGGTCTCTCATTTGAATCTTTTTGCTACTTCGTTCATAAGATAATTTTCGGCATCTTCTCCTTTGAGCGACAAAGGCACAGCGAAGATTCCGTAAACCGTGACGCCATATTTGATCGAACTCGGGAAATCGTCCTCGAAATCGATGACTTTGCGGATCGTGATGTTCTCGTCCAGCATGAACGGTTTCTGTCCGTTGTACGCTTTTGCGATCGTAAGTCCGCTGCGTTTGGTTCCCATGGCCTGCGACATGTGTTCGGCAATCGCGCCACCTTTGTAAAGGCTGTTCATGTTTACGATCACGAAAGCTTTGTCCTGAGCCATGTCGAAACGCACGAGTTCGTAGTTCGATTTTTCAGGATTCGGAAGTTTGACCGTATAATCGATTTCCTTTACCAAATTGTCTTCGGCGTCCCAAACCTTGATTTTGTAATGACCTTCCGGAACCATTTCGATCACGAAGTCGCCCGGCTTGGCCTTGCTGTTCACGTAATAGGCTTTCTCGAGTTTTCCGTCGGCTTCAATCTTTTCGAAAGTGACCGACTTCGTGGCGTCTGAAGTGTTCAGGAATTTGATCGACTGGGTTGGCTTGCTTCCGCCTGTCTCATAATAGTAAAATGCGTATGCAATGGCGAAAAACGCGATGAATGCCCCGCATCCGATCTTAAAAAACTTGCTCATAATCTCCGAAATCTTTTTGTGCCCAAGGGGAATCCACGGGCGAGTTAAAATGTTTTTGTGTGATAAAAGTGTCTGTGAAATAACGGCTCAGGCTCGAATCGCCCGAAACCAGTTTCCATTTGTCGTAATCGTAGTCGTCTTCGTCTCTGGTCTTGAGGCGCGCAACGAGTTTCAGTTCGCCTTCAACTTGGGCCAAAATGAAGCAATCGTCTAACGTTTTTAGTCCGTTTTTCGGATTGGCTTCCGATAGATAGCAAACCCAAGTCGCTTCGTAATCGTCATTGTCGTACTGCGTAATTTTGTAGAGGTAACGCGGCTTTATTTCTTCTTTTTCAGACGATTCCGATTTTTTCCAACCGAAGTCAATTCTCGAATCCCAGGACTTTTTGAGGCTCGTCATCTCGTGCAATTTCGCTTCGGCCGATGTATCAGTCGAAGCGAGCATTTCCATCTCCAAAGCGATAAAATCGGCAATGAACTTTTCGGCATTTTCCATTTTGGTACGTCTGTCGTTCTTCTGGAAATCGTAGAAATTCCACTGATCCAAAAGTACCTTGTGCAAAACGTCCCAACCTTGCCTTTCTGACAAACCGATGGCGTGTTGCCACGAAGCTTCCACGATATCGCGACGTTTGGCGATGCCTGCCCAATATCCGGCGCAAGCCAAAGCATTCCAGCTCGCCTCGGGATTGTTTTCGGCTTCAAAACGCTCGGCCGCTTCCAAATGATTTTCTCCCGAATATTCCCTGCTCTGAATCAAAGTCGTGGCCTCATAAAGCGGACTGTTCTTGACTTCATCTGGCAAGTAACCGTAATGATCGCGAGCCGAATTGACCTCGAGACTCACGCCCCACATCTGGTCTTTGGAATTGCCGTGGGCGATCTGGTATTTCTTGAACGGCATTTCGTCGCAGTCCAATCCCAGTGGCATTTGGGCGTATTTCCACAAATGCTTGTAGCGGTTCTGTTTCTGGCTTTCCTGCTTCGGCTGGAGCGTGTAAGCCCTTTCGGTAAGTGCGCTTCTCACGTAACAGTTCCAGAGCCCGAAGTCTTCTTCCTCAAAATCAGGAAGGAATTTCTTGTTCTCGATGAGTTGGGCAAAAAGCTCGAAAGCCTTCTTTTGTTCGGGCTTGTCGTGGTAATGGTTCCAGAAATCACAGAAAAAACTGTCGTAGTTTTTCTTCGTTTTCTTGAAACGCTCCTGATTTTCCTCATTCGACAGATAAGTCTTCAGGAAATCCAGGTTGCCTTCTCCCAGATAGTCGAAAAGCGGCTTCGATTGGGCAATCGCCTCGTCGAGATCGCCTTTGAGTTTCTTGATGTCCTTGGCCGATTCCATGTGCGCCAGGTACGTCATCGGGATCATTGCTTTGAGATTGGGCGCTTGCGTATCGGCATAAACCTTGCTATAGAAACCCGTAAAAACCCGAACGATGGGCGCGTCTTTGAGCGACTTCATACCGGGCGAAAGCGACACAGCCAAAGTGCGATATGGCCCGTGCTCGAACGCGAAAGGCGCCAGAAACCAGAATCCGTTCTCGAAAATGCGCATCTGCTCGAGCGGCGTTTCCCGTCGGTTGAAATCGATTTTCAAAACTTCGCGCGTGTCCTTGCCGTTGAATAAACGCTTCAGGTCAGATTGTAAAGAATTGGCTTCCATTTAAGTCGATTGATGAAATTGGCGCACCAGACGCGTTTTGGGCGAATAGAAAATATTGTACGAACCAAAGATCTCGCCGTCGTAAAGTGCCGCGATAAAGTGCATCAGATCGCCGTTCTCGTCCTTAAAAATATCCAGCGAATAATCGGTTTTTCCCGAATCGCCTTTCTCGTAGCTGCCTTGATCCCAAATGGGTTCGCCTCCAATGTAAATGCCGCTTTCCTTGACCGATTTGTCGGCTTGGTAATAAGTTGGTTCGCTCTCGTAACCGTGAAAATTGTCCTGCATATCGCCTTCGCACCAGTCGATGAATTTGGCGTCGAAGTTCGCGATCGGGGTTTTACTGTAGGAAACGATCTCGTATTTATTGTCGTCCGTGAGGCGGAAATCGGCATAGTCGAGAAAAACGGGCGTCACCATAAAATAGAACAGCAAACCCTCGAATTCGAGCTTGATGAACTTGCCCGGAATGCTGTATTGCGGCAGAATGATCCGTTGGTCGAAATGCTCAGGATTCGCGAGCGTTTCGGATGGTTTCGGAAATCCCACGATAAGATTATCCGAAACATCGGAACTAGTTATCTTCCTAATTCCAAAAGGTTTTGACTTTGGCATCTGAAGTTTTTATTTACAATTTTAGGCCTTGGATTTTTTGGGAGTCATAAGCTTTGCCATCTCGTCGTCGTTCCAATGTTCGGCTACTTCTTTGGCGGTAATTCCAACGGCGTACGCGGCAAATTCCTTCGTACTTCCTATCGTTACATCGAGCCCACTTTTGATGAGCAATTTGGCCATTTCGGCTGGTCCGCCCATGTCTGCGAGATAGTGACCGGCTGTCCAACCGTTCGCGTCTAGCACATTGGCGTCGGCTTTGGCGTTGTGTTTGAAATACGCTTTGAGTCCGTCAAGGCGTTTGGTTCGGGCCACGTAATGCAAAGGCGTCGTGCCCTTCTCGTTTTTCACGTTGAAGTCGGCTCCTTTCTTGGCCAAAATCGAAATCGCTTCACCGTCTCCAGAAGAACAAGCCATGATCATTGGCGTATTACCGTTCGACGCTTCGTGGTTTACATTGGCGCCTTTCCTGACAAGATGCTCGATCAGATAAAGACATTCGGCATAATTGCGATGTCCGGACGGTCCCCACGCGTAACCCGCAATGTCGTTCTGATCCATGATCGAAAGTACGCGACCGAGTTCGTCTGCACCGCCTTTATAAGGCTTGATGTAGCGGAAACAGCCGTTCTTGATCTCGTATTTTACCGTCACTCCAGAATTCGTCCCCGTCGATTCCCAGTATTCCACTTTGGCGCGATCGAGTTGCGAAAGCACGTTTATCAATGGCGTGTAACCGTTTTCGTCTGTGGTATCGACTTTGGCGCGCGCATCGTCCGTGAGTCGCCATGCTATCGTGTAATTGCCAAAAGCAGCCGCTACGTTCAAGGCCGTTTTGCCTTCGTGATCGAGCGCTTCGATTGGTCCGGATTTGATTTGCGGAATGTCGATGATCTCGTAGAAATTGTTCGCCGCGGCCACGTGCAAAACGGTTCCAAGACTTGAAGTCACCACATCGACTTTCGCTCCGTGGGCAATTAAGTCTTTCACGATTTCAAGGCGCTTGAACGCCGCCGCGAGATGTATCGGATAAAACGATTGGTTGTCTGCGATATTCGGATCGGAACCGTGCTTGAGCAAAAGCTGCACGATCTCGCGATGGCCGTTCGACGCTGCGCAATGCAAAGCGCCCGAATTTGGTCCCATGGCGCTCGCGTCGGCACCTTTTTCGAGCATCTGTTTTACCGTTTCAAGATCGCCTGCTTCCGAAGCGATCACGAGTTCTTTGTTTATATCCATAATTCGTTGGTTGATTGGTTGGTTTGGATAAAAACCCCGGACAGAATTTCCGGCCGAGGTTCTAAAAAAGCAAGATGTGGTTTTGTATTATTTTACAACCGACGCTTTTGCCGCTTCGTACATGAACTTCACGTCTTCTGGCGTGTATTCGGTGAATTGGTCCGGCGATTGGTCAAAGGCCATTCCTTCCTGGATGATCACGGTGGTTTCGCCTTTGGTCAAGCCGTAAGTGAACGCGAGTTTGCCTTCTTTGTCTTGTTTGATGAAACCTGTCGGGTCTTCGGTCACGAATTTGTCGAAACTCGTATTGATTTCCTTGTCGCCGGTCATTTCCTTGATCA
>JBCNQO010000116.1:0-5832 GCA_039592825.1 Flavobacterium sp. | reverse complement strand
TTTCAATATTCGTTATTCAATATTCGTTGTTCGTTGTTTTGCCATCATCGGTCACCACCTTGTACCTTGCACCCCAAACCTTGCACCTCAAAACTTGCACCCCAAACCCTGTACCTCAAGAAATTCCCTTGCGAACCGTAAGCGACTTATTGACAGTCTCAAAAAACTCCTTCTCAGGATCGCTGTCTTTGGTAATTCCGCAGCCCACGAATACTTGAGCCGTATCTCCAACCACTTTCATACAACGCAAATTCACGTACAGATCGGTTCCGTTCTGTAAGTTGAGTTCGCCCAAAAAACCGGCGTAATACTCGCGGTCGTAACCTTCTTCGGCCACGATAAAATCGCGTGATTCGGCTTTTGGCAAACCGCACACCGCCGGCGTAGGATGCAAGATCGAAATCACCTGGCCCAAATCGGCCGCATTGTTCAGAGTGCCCGAAATATCGGTCCTTATGTGCAGCAGATTTCCGGCTTTGGCAGTGTAAGGTGCGTTGATCTCGATTTCAGACGTGAGATTTTCGATGCCGTTCCAGATAAAATCGGTCACGAAACGCTGTTCTTCCTGCTCCTTTTTGGGCCAGGAAACATTCGTCTCACCTTGAAATTTCTGGGTTCCAGCGAGCGCCATCGTACTAAAGTTCTTTCCGTTGGCCTCGAGAAGTTTCTCGGGCGTCGCGGCCATCCAGATGTCAGTCTCAGGATGAAACCAAAGGTAAACGAAAGCCGAAGGATAATTCGAAGCCAGTTTCCTGAAAGCTTCAATCGCATCAAATTCATCCAATGCTACATTTTCAGTCCGCGACAAAACGACTTTCTCGAAATCTCCATTCTTTATAGCATTGACGCCTTTGGTCACCAAACTTTCAAAGTCCAGTTTGGCCTGATCGTCAATGTCGAGTTCGGGCGTCGTGGCGGTCGAAGCCGATGCCGTGAAAGGCTCGGTAAAAGTATCCGAATCGCTCTCGGGCAAAATCCAGCAAAGTCCCGAATCGAAAGGCGCAAAAACAAATCCCGATTCAGTCCAACGGTTGCAGCCGTGCGACACTTTTCCCCTTTGATAAATTCCTGTAACCTGCGTCTGATCGGGCTTTCGGAAAATCACGAAAGGCTTTCCGTGCGCAAGGCTGTCTTTGGCATTGTCAAAAATTTTCATGCTTTTTTTCTTGGAAGCACCATATTCGTAAGCTTGCAAAGCGAGATCAAATTATCGTTTTCGTCTGTGACCCTAATTTCCCAAAGATGGATCGTGCCGCCTTTGTGGATGATTCTCGCCGTTCCCGTCACGATCCCATTGCGCTTGGCCTTCACGTGGTTGGCCGAAATCTCTATGCCGCGCACTTCCCTTTCGGAAGCGTCAACCAACATAAGCGAAGCCGCACTGCCCACAGATTCCGCCAAAGCGACGGTTGCGCCTCCATGCAATAATCCCATAGGCTGATGCACTTTTGGCGTTACGGGCATGGTGGCTTGGAGAAAATCGGGGCCGGCGTCTACGAACTCGATCTCGAGCGTGGCCATCAAAGTGTTTTCTTTCGAAAAGGCATTACAGAACGCAAGCACTTTTTCCTTGTCGAACATAGTGGTGTATTTTGCGTAAAATTACGAAAACTTGTTCGCGATTGACGTTTTGCGAACAGCCAAATTCCGTTACTTTAGCATCAAACGGGTCACTATGACAAAACTATACGCTTTTCTTTTTGGCATTTTAGCATCCACAGCCTTTTCACAAGCGCCTGCAATCGATTGGCAACGCACCCTTGGAGGCAACGGTTACGAATCGAACACCAAAGTTTTTTCGGCTCCAGATGGCGGCTTCTGGGTTTGCGGCACGTCTGGATCGGGCATATCGGGAGACAAGACCTTACCCTCAAAAGGCGGTTCGGATGTTTGGGTAGTAAAACTCGACGCCAACGGAAATACGCAGTGGCAAAAAACATATGGAGGAAACAGCAATGACCTTTTCGCCGACCTGGTTGCCATTCCGGGCGGTGGATTTTACATGGCCGTGATTTCGGGTTCCGATGTTTCGGGAGACAAAACCGAACCGAGACGCGGCACAGGAGGAAGCGATTATTGGATCTTGAAACTCGACGATGCGGGAACGATCCTTTGGGACAAAACCATTGGCGGAACGATGAATGATTTTGTGGACGAAATCGTTCTGGCGCCAGACGGCGGATGTTTCGCGGGCGGTATGTCCGATTCGCCCATAGGTTTCGAGAAATCAGAAGCGCCTCGGGGCTCGAGCGATTTCTGGATCGTCCGATTAAGCGAAAACGGAAATCTCTTGTGGGATAAAACCCTGGGCGGAAGCGCCTCGGAGTGGTTCAGCACCCTAACGCTTACCAATTCGGGCAGCCTGATAGCCTCGGGTCAAAGCACTTCTGGGATTTCGGGCGACCGCACGGTTGCATCTTATATGGGGTACGACACTTGGGTCTGTTGGCTCGACCTATCAGGAAATCTTTTGTCCCAACGCCGTTACGCCACAGAAAGCATCAGCCAGATCGAACAAATTAGCGATGGAAATCTCGTATTCTGCGCTTCAAAATCGTTTCTCACGCCCTTATCGCGCGCCCCGAATTCTTACCAATTTTTCGCGTCTGTTTTCAAGACGGATATTTCGGGCAACCTGATCTGGAACTACGAAAACCAGCCTACGCAAGCGGAATGGCGAGCCACCGACATAGCCGAATCCAGTGACGGCTCATTGTACTTTTCCGCCTCGGGAACAGACAACGGCAACAGCGCCGGCGTCGGTAAGCTTTCGGCTACAGGACAATCGATCTGGAACCGGACTTTTATCGCATCGGGTTCATCGCAAACTGAATCGCTTACTTTGACGCAAGACGGTTCACTCGTGGCGGCCATGACCTCGAACGCCAATATTTCCGGGGATAAATCAGAAGATTCGCGTGGATTGCTCGATTATTGGATTGTTAAATTCGATCCTGAAGCGCTGTCTACCAACGAATCGGCGAAAGCCAGAATATCGGTATATCCAATCCCAGCAAAAGAAGTCCTATATGTAGAAAACGCCAACGGAAAAGCCGAAATCTTCAACGCCTTAGGACAAAAAATAGCCCAACAGCAAGTGTCCGAAACGCAGAACAGCATCGCTTTCCCTTTTGCCTCGGGACATTACGTGCTAAAAATCACTGACGCGATTTCGGGCGAAACCCAATCGGTCAAAATCATAAAATAGCATACTTTTACGGCACGAACAACGTTAGTTTACAACAAACCTTACCAAATGCGCAATTTTATCATTCTTGCCTGTGTCACGTTTTTAACCTTTCTGTCTTCCTGCAGAAGCGACTTCGAATTCCAGAGAAGCGTAGGCGGACTGCGGTTTTCACGAGACACGGTTTACCTCGACACGGTTTTCACCAACATAGGATCGAGCACTTACACGCTCAAAGTCTATAACCGAAGCGACAAGGATATCAAGATCCCGACCGTTCAGTTGGGCAAAGGACTTTCTTCGAAGTACAGAATTACCGTTGACGGAATGACGGGCGAGAACAACCGCGTTTTTCACGACGTGGAAATGTTGGCCAAAGACAGCATGTACATTTTTATAGAAACGACTGCCGACGTGGCCGAAGCCGATCCTACGACGTTCTTGTACACCGACCAGATCCAGTTCGGGGAACTCGGGAATTTCCAGAACGTCGAGCTCGTGACCTTGATCCAGGACGCGGTTTTCCTTTATCCGCAAAGGTTTCAGGACGGCACGACAGAATCGCTCGCTTTGGGAGAAGACCAGATTTATGGCTTTTACCTCGACCATGCCGACCCGAACCACGGAGACGAATACACGTTCACGAACGCCAAACCTTATGTGGTTTATGGTTACGCCGGAGTACGATCTGGTGAAACGCTGACCATTCAACCCGGGGCGAGGATTCATTTTCACGATGCTTCGGGAATTTTGGTAGAAAACGGCGCGACAGTAAACGTGCAAGGTACAGCCTCAACCGCGGGAACTCAAGACGGACAAGTCATTTTTGAAGGCGACCGACTCGAACCAGGATTTTCTGACACGCCGGGACAATGGGGTACAATCTGGATGTTGCCGGGAAGTTCTGGGAACTTCGACCACGCGACGATCAAGAATGCTGTGATTGGACTCTATGTGCAGAATGCTACTTTGAACATCAATAATTCCCAGATTTACGACCATTCGAATTATGGTATTTTGGGTCAGACGGCCAACATTACAGGAACGAATCTCGCGGTGAATTCGGCAGGTGAAGCCACGCTTTTGTGTTCGCTTGGCGGCTCTTACGACTTTACGCACTGCACGTTCAACAACAATTTCCAGAGTTCGCGCCAAACGGCTGTGACGGTGAACAACTATTATCTGAACGATGCCAACCAGCAAGTGCCGTTCGATCTGGTCAAAGCCGATTTCAAGAACTGCATCATCTACGGATCGAACCAGGTGGAAATGACCATTCAGAAAGCCACGAATTCGCCGGTTTTCAATTATTCTTTCGACGGATGTCTCGTGCGTTTCAACAACCTGACGTTGCAGAACGAAGAAGTCTATCGCTTCGACACGAACCCGGCTTACTCGAACATGCGTTTTAACCAGAACCCGAGATTCTGGAACATCAACTCGAACAACCTCAGGATTACGCCGGAATCTGGCGCAGTCGGGCTGGCAACGCCAGCAAACCTGATCGCGAACGACCTAGACGGAAATCCTCGCACGAACGAATCGGGAGCTTATCGCGCGGCAGAAGTGCCAGAAGAAAACTAAAGTTAAAATTACCCCATACAAAACCGGATCTGGAAAACAGGTTCGGTTTTTGTTTTATGGTGATCTGGAAAACAGGTTCGCGTTAGGGATAGCGGCTTTGTTTAAGCTCTTTTTGGGACTTCGATTTATCGAAAGGCACAAAAAAGCGAGTGCCGTCTAGCCCGACGGCGCAAGCCAAATGCGATCAGCTTTTGGTTTGCACCGGAACGCCCCGAAAAAAGGAAGCAGTGGCAGAGGCAGTGGCAGACAATGCACACCTACCTTAACTTGCCTTAACTCCTTAATGGTTAAAAAAAAGAAGAGAAAAGCTCACCTAAATTTTAAAAACGATTAAGAACATTAAGGGCATTAAGAAAAGAGACACACATCAACTTCTTATTGGTTGAGAATTTCGAACCGACCTTAACTCGCCTTAACTCCTTAATAGTTAAAAAAAGAAGAGAAAAGCTCACCTAAATTTTAAAAACCATTAAGGAAATTAAGGGCATTAAGAAAAGAGATGCGCATCAACTTCTTATTGGCTGAGAATTTCGAACCGACCTTAACTTGCCTTAACTCCTTAATGGTTAAAAAAACAAAAGAGAAAAGCTCACCTAAATTTTAAAAAACCATTAAGGACATTAAGAGCATTAAGGTCATTGAGAAAAGAGACACACTTCAACTTCTTAATGGTTAAAAATTCACAACAAAAAACTTAATGAACTTAATGCCCTTAACGAACTTAATGGTAAAAAAAGCGAAGCGCCTTAACTACCCTAAACTATCTTAATTGTAAAAAACCAAACAGTAAAACCAGTTCTCAAAAGATCAAAAAGCCTGTAAAAACTACATGGTTAAAAACTTCAGAAACACCATATAAAAAACTTCTTTTTTTAACTAAATTTGCACGCGTAAACACAACTCACTTACCATGATCCATTTCTTCGGAAACGCGAGCGACACCGTATTTGCCGTACAGACGCAAAACGAGCTCTCGAGCGAAAACATCTCAAAATTGAACTGGCTTTTTGCCGACGCCCATAAAATAGAAAAATCCGTTCTCGCGGATTTTTTTGTTGGAC
>JBCNQO010000115.1:0-5853 GCA_039592825.1 Flavobacterium sp. | reverse complement strand
CTCTGAACGAAAGCGCTTCGGCATTTCTTACAACCGGAACCATCAAACCTTTCGGGCCTGAAACCGCGATAGAAATATCGGCGAAATCATAAGCGATTTTCTGGTCGCCGTCAATCATCGAATTTACGTCTGGGAACAAAGCCAATGCTCTGGTAACCGCTTTGGTAAAGAACGACATATAACCCAAAGTTACGCCGCCGTGCTTGGCTTTGAACGCGTCTTTGAACTCGTTTCTTACTTTGTTTATTGGCGTCATGTTCACTTCGTTGAAAGTGGTCAACATGGCCGTTTCGTTTTTGGCCGATACCAATCTTTCGGCAACCTTACGACGCAACATCGACAGTTTCGTGCGTTGCGAACCGCGGTTTCCTCCTGTTGGTGTTCCCATTGATGGCGTAGCGTTCACCGCATCGTCTTTGGTTACGCGACCGTCTTTTCCTGTTCCCGAAACGGTTGCAGGATCGATATTTTTCTCATCGAGGATTTTCTTGGCAGCCGGTGAAGCCGAACCTGTTGCGTAAGAAGTAGTGGCCGGAGCAGCTTTTGGCTCTTCTTTCTTAGGCTCTTCGGCTTTTGGAGCTTCTGCCTTTGGAGCTTCTGCCTTTGGTTCTTCTTTCTTTTCTTCGGCTTTTGGAGCTGATCCGCCGTCTGGTTTTGCAGCGTCTGTGTCGATCAAGCATACAACTTGCCCAACTTTCACCGCGTCGCCTTCTTCGGCTTTCAAGGTAATGATTCCGGCGGCTTCGGCTGGAAGCTCAAGTGTCGCTTTGTCTGAATCTACTTCGGCGATGGCTTGGTCTTTCTCGACGTAATCACCGTCTTTCACTAACCAGGTTGCGATTTCCACTTCGGTAATCGATTCGCCTGGCGAAGGAACTTTCATTTCTAAAATCATCGATATAGAATTTTATGTTGTAATTGAGGTTCAGGGTTCAAGGTGAAAGGTTCAGGGTTTGTACCGATTATCTCATCAAGCTCGAACTCGTAACAAATTTAGTTAAACAAATCTTTGTCGAACACCATCGCGATTGCGGCGGCGTGACGTTTTTTGGAACGTGCATAACTTCCGGCGGCCGGCGCACTGTAAGCTTTCAAAGAAGCCACGCGCAACTTGACCAGGTCGAAGTTCATGAGCATGTAACTGTATGCGCCCATGTTTCTCGGCTCTTCCTGCGCCCACACGTAATCGTCGGCGTTTGGATACGAGGCGATGATTTCCTTGAGTTGCTCGACAGGAAGCGGGAACAATTGCTCGATACGCACCAAAGCAACGTCTTTGCGACCCAGATTTTCTCTTTCGGCGAGCAAGTCGTAATAGAACTTTCCGGTACAGAATACCAGCGTTTTCACGTCTTTCTTGTTCACCGTGATATCGTCGAACGTTTCGTGGAAATGTCCGTTCGCCAATTCGTCCTGAGTCGAAATAACTAGCGGATGACGCAACAAACTCTTTGGCGTAAAAACGATCAAAGGCTTGCGGAAAGTGGTTTTCATCTGACGACGCAACAAGTGATAGAAGTTCGCCGGCGTGGTAACATCGGCTACAAACATATTCTCGTTGGCACATTGCTGAAGGTAACGTTCCATTCTCGCAGACGAGTGTTCGGCACCTTGACCTTCGTAACCGTGTGGCAACAACATCACGAGTCCGTTCTGGTTGTTCCATTTGTCTTCGGCGGCCGAGATGTATTGGTCGATCATAATCTGCGCACCGTTCGAGAAATCCCCGAATTGCGCTTCCCAGATCGTGAGTGTTTTCGGGCTTGCAAGCGCGTATCCGTAATCGAAACCGACTACGCCATATTCGCTCAAAAGTGAATTGTAGATGTGGAATTTACCTTTGCCTTCTTTGAGGTTTTGAAGCAAGATCACTTCTTCTTCCGAATCCTCGACTTTCACCACAGCGTGACGGTGCGAAAACGTTCCGCGCTCTACGTCTTGTCCGGAGATACGAACGTCGTAACCTTCGGCCAAAAGCGTTCCGTAAGCCAGCAATTCGCCCATTGCCCAATCGAGTTTATCCGTTTCCCACATGTTTTTGCGGTCGTTGATAAGCTTGGTGATTTTGCTGATGAATTTCTTGTCAGACGGCAATTCGGTGATTTGCTTGGCGATTTCCGTTAAAGCGGATTTGTCGAAAGACGTATCGACGTGTTCCAACATTTCGGCTTGACCGGCCTGATGGAAACCTTGCCATTCGTTCTGCATGAAAGGTGTGATGATGGTCAAATCTTTCTTGCGCGACGCCTCGAGGTTTTCCTCCAATTTGGCTTTGTACTTGTCTTCAAGGCCTTTCACGAAGCCAGAATCGATGATACCGTCTGCCAACAATTGTTCGGCATACAAATCGCGCGGATTCTTGTGTTTCGAGATCGCCTTGTAAAGTTTTGGCTGGGTAAAACGCGGTTCGTCACCTTCGTTGTGGCCGTATTTTCTGTATCCGAGAAGGTCGATGAACACATCGCTTCCGAATTTCATTCTGTAATCAAGTGCGAACAACATGGCGTGAACGACTGCTTCTGTATCGTCTGCATTGACGTGCAAAACCGGAGAAAGCGTCACTTTCGCGATGTCTGTACAATAAGTCGACGAACGCGCATCGAGGTAATTCGTGGTAAAACCAACCTGGTTGTTGATCACGATGTGGATCGTTCCCGCAGTTTTATAACCGTCGAGTTTCGCCATCTGGACGATTTCGTATACGATACCTTGTCCTGCAACGGCCGCGTCTCCGTGAACCGCGATCGGCAATACTTTCGATGCATCGGTCGGGAAATAACGATCTTGTTTCGCTCTCGTGATTCCTTCGATAACCGCTCCGACAGTCTCGAGGTGAGACGGGTTTGGTGCGAGGTTCACGTTGATGGATTTACCCGATTGCGTGCGACGATCTGCAGTCAATCCCAAGTGATATTTCACGTCACCGTCGAACAATGCATCGTCGTCGTAGTCTTTTCCGTCGAATTCCGAGAAAATGTCTTGTGTCGGTTTGTTGAAAATGTTCGCCAACACGTTCAAACGCCCGCGGTGCGCCATTCCCATAACGAATTGCTCTACGCCTTTTTCGGCCGCAGCCTCGATTAGCGCGTCAACTCCCGGAATAAGCGATTCGCCACCTTCGAGTGAGAAACGTTTTTGCCCGACGTATTTCGTGTGAAGGAAGTTCTCGAAAGAAACCGCCTCGTTGAGTTTCGAAAGGATGTGTTTTTTTTGCTCAACCGAGAATTTCGGACGGTTGTCGTTCACCCCGATTCTTTCCTGAATCCAGGTGCGCACTTCCGGATCGCGGATGTACATGTACTCGACCCCGATCGATTGGCAATAAATTCGATTTAAATGTTTGAGGATGTTCTCTAGCGTGGTTGGCTCGAGGTACATCACTTTGGCAGCGTCGAATGTCGTTTGCAAATCTGCATCAGACAATCCGAAGTTAGACAGTTCAAGCGATGGCGTAAAAACGCGTCTTTCGCGAACCGGGTTCGTGTTTGTAAAAAGGTGGCCACGAGTGCGGTAACCTTCGATGAGTTTGAGCACGGCGAATTCCTTTTGAATTTTGGCCGATTGCTCGCTGAAATCCTGAGCTGACGCAGGCGCAGAAACCGATTGTGCAACGTCTGACGTTCCGCCATAAGCGCTAGATCCGAAATCGTACCCTTGGAAAAAGCTTCTCCAACTCGGTTCGATGCTGTCTGGATTCTCTAGATATTGGTCGTAAAGTTCGGCGAAGAATTCGGTGTGTGCTGCGTTCAGGAATGAAAACCTATCCATAATTTGTGGAATGTGACTATGTTTTGAGAATAGTTCCGCAAAAGTACGACCTTTAACTTAATTACTGCATCTTTTTGGATACTTTTATGGTTATTAAATATAGCTGCCCCGAACCATGAAAATCCCTGCATTCTATCGATTTAGCCGAAGCGTTTCAATTCTCGGATTTGTCCTTTTTTCAGGCCTCGTTTTCGCCCAATCGGACAGCACTTATAACAGAGCCCCGAAAATGCCATCTGAATTCTGGAAACGCGTGCAATTCGGCGGCGGTCTCGGTCTTGGTTTCGGACGCGGCTACACAGACATTGCGCTGGCGCCGAGCGCGATTTACAACTTCAATGAGTATGTCGCGGGCGGCTTCGGACTCAACGGGAATTACGTGAATTTCAAGCACTACAGCGGAACTATAGACGAATATCGATCGTTCATTTACGGCGGAAGCACAATCATTTTGGTGAATCCTGTGCCTTTTTTGCAGCTTTCGGCCGAACTCGAGCAATTGCGCGTGAATACTCGTCTGGAGCATTTTGAGGACGGCGTGATCCACGACAATTTCTGGAACACCGGACTTTTCGTGGGCGCGGGTTATCGCAACCAGAACATGACGATCGGTCTGCGTTACAACTTGCTGTTCGATCGTAACAAAACGGTTTATGCCGATTCGTGGATGCCTTTCGTAAGGGTTTATTTCTGACCAAATCTGTTTTCTATGTGTAATACTTCTGACGTATACAAACTTTGCACTTGCGAAGGCGATTTGAACAAAGCCGACACGATCTGGACTTTGACGCGATTTGTCGGGTTGAGCGAACTCGAGATCATGGGCTCGATCATGCCGCCTTCTGATGTTTTCGACAACGGGATTTCGTCCGATAAACTCTTGGCTCAGATGAATTCCGGCAATTGTTTTGACTTCGATTACATTCCGTCGGAAAAAGACAGTCTTCACGTTTCCTCCCAAAAATCAGGATACGAATATTTCAAGCTGATTTTCAAAGACGGAAAATGGCAAAAAGGCGGAAACCCGCATTTCACGAGTATTCTCGAGACAATTTCCCAAGGAAAAATCGACAAATCCGACAGCTGAAATTTATTGCTTAAAAAAGAAGCGTTAATTAAACACTAATGTTTATCGGCTTACGGAAAGGACTTCGGAACTTTAGGGTATAAAAATTTTACACCATGAGTTCTTTTAAAGGAAAAACCGTAATCATCACCGGAGCCGGAATGGGCTTAGGACTAGCAACTGCAAAGGTTTTGGCCGAAAGAGGCGCCAATTTGTCTCTGGTCGATTATAATAAGGAAGCTTTGGAAAAAGCCAAATCGGACATCAATTCTTCGTTTCCCGATGTAAAAATCCTAACGGTCGTCGCCGATACTTCTGACGAACAGGCCGTGAAAGGTTATGTCGAAAAAACCGTTTCGGAATTCGGTACGATCGACGGCTTCTACAACAACGCTGGAATCGAGGGAAAACAAGCACCACTGATCGAATACGACGTCGAGGTCTTCAAAAAAGTCGTCGATATCAATTTGACAGGCGTTTACTTCGGACTTCGTTACGTGATTCCCGTCATGCAGAAAAATGGAGGTGGAAAAATCGTGAATGTTGCCTCTGTTGGCGGCATCCGAGGCGTCGTGAACCAAACGCCTTATGTGGCAAGCAAACACGCGGTTTCGGGTATGACGAAAAATGCCGCGATCGAGTATGGAAAGGACAATATTTTCACGAATGCGATCGCTCCCGGCGCTATTTTGACCCCGATGGTGGCCGAAGCTTTCAAGCAAGTGAATCCAGCTGATCCGGCCGCTGCCGAGAAAGTCTATGCGCAACGCAACCCGACGCGCCGTTTGGGACAACCCGAAGAAGTGGGAAAATTGGTGGCTTTCTTGTTGAGCGACGATTGCCAATACGTGAACGGACAGACCATCGCGATTGACGGAGGCGAATCTAATTTGTACGGAAACTCTTGATTTATTTATAGCAATCTGATTGCAGCCCGTTCTTTTTGGATGGGCTTTTTTTGTTCTTTTTCGGGCTGGTTGGGTTGGTTTTGTTATTTTATACTTGTTACTATACTAGTA
>JBCNQO010000114.1:0-5878 GCA_039592825.1 Flavobacterium sp. | reverse complement strand
ATATATATTTTGTCGCCAATGATCTCTGCGTGCTTGGAACTCGAAAAGTCGAAACTCTCCACAACAGGATCAACCGGACGCATCTCGTTGGCCACCGCGTAATTCGAGACTTCAATACCTTCGTAATATTTCTCGAGGTATTCCAGATAAGACTCTTTGCTCATTCCGCCAAAGCGGTTGCGGAAATCAAGGCCAGACAAATCGCCAAACTGCAAACGCGTTTTCCCTTTTACCGAACCGTTGGCGCTCACGTCGCACATTACCGTATAACTGTTCTTGGTGATAGCGGGCTCAAACATTGGGATTTCCTGTGAATCGCCGTTTTGGTTCACGAGTCGGCCGTTCCAGTTCAAGGTTTTGGTAGGCAAAATTCCCGGAACGACGTATTTGTTGGTCGCGTCGAGCAAAATCCTTTTTCCGTCGAATTCCACTGCGCCTACCACATAATTGAAAGCGGTTTGATTCGGGAAAGACGCCACGCCATGACTTACGGTACTTATGAGAACCGGAGAAGCTTTTACGCCGGCCATGTTCAGCATCGAGATAAGCATGAGGTTGATCTCTGCCACGTTGCCGGTTTGCGCTCTCCACGCTTGCTCTACGCCGTCGCTGGTGAAATAGCCGTTGCGTCCGTTCCAGTTCATGCGATCCTGTACGAAAGTGAACACTTTTTTCATTCTTTCGGGCTTGGATTCAATGCCTTCGATGAGTTTCTTGAGTTCCGGAACGTAGTAGTCGTGCTTGTTGAGCTGTCCGCCAAAATCCTCGTCTTTGTAAATCGTCTTGACCAGATTTTCCCAGGTTTGGGAGAAGTTTTTCACGGGCGTGTTCGGGAATTGGATCAGCTCCAGTTCATAATCTATAGACGACCTGTAATTGTCGGCATTATCTACGAAGTCCTCGTTCTTTATGGCCGGAACGTTGGCAGCACTGTGCGTAAAAACGTTCATCGTGTAGTGCAGGATTTCGGTATGACCGTACTTATTCTCGTAACTTTGGCTGCCACTTTTGTTTTCGGATTCGGTCTTGATCGGGGAAAAGCCGTTCGTGACTGCCTTGTACTGATAGTTCACCGGAATCTCTGTTTTGTATTCGGCATATTCCACGGGAATTTCCCTTTGGAACTTGAAACTCGGGAAAGTCTGGATGTTCTCGGACTTTAGCGTGTAGCGCAATTCGATTATCGATCCTGGCTTCACATCGGGAAACACGACGGTTGTGGTTTTCCAGAATTCGTTTACCGTTTCTTTCAAAACCGCTCCAGACGAGACTTTGGTCTTTTGCACCTTTCCGTTCACTAGATTGTAAGTCACGGCTTCCTCAATAGAAAGCGATTCCGGACGCAGCGATTTATAACCTATGTAATATGGAATCTCGACTGTTGCCAGTTTCAATCCTTCCTTTTTATAAATCTTGATCTTGACAGAATAATCGTGCAGTGCATTGAACGCATTTTGTTTCTGATCGTACTTGAAACTGGTTCGTCCTTTACTGAAAAGTACGCAACCCACGGCCGAAGTGTCCGTGGCGTGGCTTTTTTGCTCCAACTCGGCGGCGGTCACTTTTCCTAATTGGGTCTTTTGCGCAATGAGTCCGAGCGGAAACAGCATCAAAAGCAATCCGAAGTAAAAAGCCAAATTCGTTCTCATATCTTCTTCAATACGATTTTCTCGTTCTGTTTGTCTACCATTTTCTGGTAAAAGTCTTTTAACGCCTCGTAATGGTCGGCCGGAATAATGGCTTCGTTCATGTCGTAATTCAAGGCCAGTTGCACGTTTTTGTCTTTGGCCTGGATCACGTATTTGAATGTTCCCAAACCATTTGGCATGCTCAAGTTCAATACAGACGGCAAACTTTCTACAGTGTATCCGTCTGGGATAGAAAGCGTCACATTGAATTTTTCCTGGTTCGGATACACGAAATCTACGGGATAATCGCGCGTTTGCTGCCTGAACGGATTCGTCGCCGTAAAGAGGGCCAAAGGCGAAATGTACATTCTGTCTCCAATGACCTCAACCGACGACGCGTGCTCAAACGCATAAGTTTCGCTTACCGGCTTTTCTGCATCGGCTTCGATCTCGCGTTTGTAAGCCGAAACCGCGCTGCCCGAATGGTGTCTTTCGAGCATCTCGAGATAACTGTCTTCCTTGATCTTCGAGAAAGCGTTGCGGAACTCGAGCGCGTTATGTTCGAAATATTGGTGTTTCAATTGACCTGCATATTTGCCAGATGCATTCACCGAAGCCGTAATGTTGACGATTTCCCGCGATTTGTTCTTAGGCATGAGGTCTACGAGTTCGGAAGTTCCGTCTGCGCGGATGATGCGTCCGAACCAATTCAGGTCGCGTTTTGGCAAAAGGTCGACGCCTGCCGATTTGTCTGACGCATCGAGCAAAACTAATTTTCCGTCCACTTCAACTCCAGCAATCACATGGTTGAATGACGACAAAGCCGGATAGATCGAAACCCCGTTGCTTCGCGTACTGATCAAGACCGGATTCGCCTTGAAGCCAGAAGCGCGCAACATAGACGTGAGCAAGAGGTTGATCTCTGCCGTGTTTCCGGTTTTTTCCTGATAGGCTTTCTTGATGCCTTTGTCGCAGAAATAGCCGTAAGTTCCGTCCCAGTTCATCGTGTTTTTCACGTGATTGAAGATCCTGGTAATTTTTTGTCGGTCGTCTAAAGCTCCGGCCACAATTGCCGTAAGATCGTTTTCGAAGAATCCTTTTTTGGCGAGCTCGGGACCAAAGTCGGGATTCTCGTTGATGTTCTTAACCACGCTTTCCCAGTCTGTGGTGTAAGTCGTCATTTGTCCGTTCCTGTCCTTAACAAACGAAAGCTCGTGCGTTAGCGAAGAAGTGTAATTGGAAATGTTGTTCACGAAAGCTTCATCGTTCAAGGCGGGAACGGTTTTCAGCACATAATTCGTAGAAATCTCGTGGAAATCGACTTTGTAGTTTTCGTCTTCCATCATGCCCGTGCGCATGTTCTTTACGCGTTCTTTCCCTTCAAAATGACGCATTGCCGAACCAGAAGTGACCGCGGGTTGCAAATTCCCCTTTAAATGCACCTGATAGTTGAAATACTCGGGAATGAGTGTCTGGAATTCGGCGTATTCTACCGGAATGGCTTCCTGAAAAGACCAATCGGGCATGTTCTGGAAATAAGGCGAAGTGATCTTGTAAGTATATTCGATGATCGATCCTTCGCGAACGTTTGGCATCACGACTTTCTTGCGAGACCAATGCTTGCTTGACTTTTCGGTGAACTCGCCATCGCTGCGAAGTTTGGTCTTCTCGATCTTTCCGTCTACGAGGTTATAAGTCACCGCATCGCTTATGGCCACGCGCTCATCTTGTTTTCCCAAATAAAACGGAATCGAGAAATTCGCGAAATCGTAGCCTTCCTTCTTGTAGATCTTGACGCGTTTGGTGCATTCGGTAACCATCGAGAATCCGCCGCTCGGGCTGTATTGTAAAGCCGTTTCTCCTTTTTTGTACAAAACTGCCGCAACCGCGGTTGTGTCTATAGCGTTGCGCTTTTGCTGCAATTGTTCTACCGTCACTTTTTCAAGCTTCATCTTTTGTGCGGTCAAGCCGAAACTCAACAATCCGCAAAACAGCAATATCAAATTTTTGTTTCTACTTCTCATATCTTCTTAAGCACGATTTTTTCGTTCTGTTTGTCTACCATTTTCTGGTAAAAGTCGCGCAACATCACATAAGATTGAGCAGGAACCAAAGCTTGGCTCAACTCGTAATTTACCATGATCTGCAGCTTTGGCCCGTTTGCGGCAATGTTGTATTTGAACGTTCCAAGGCTTTCCTCGGTCGCGATATTGGTGGCCGCCGGAAGGCTTTCTACCGCGTAACCTTCGGGCAGGTCGACCATAACCAGATATTTGCCTTTTGTGGGATACACGAAATCTACGGGATAATCGCGCGATTCCATCTTGAACGGATTCTCTGCTTCGGCCAAGAACAGCAATGGCGAAAAATAAAGCCTGTCGCCAATTACCTCAACCGCCGCGTCTTTCTTGAACGAACAGCTCTCGATAAAATCTTTGTGGCATTCCTTCTCGTTCTCGCGTTTGTATTCCGAAACCTCGAACTTATGGAACTCATTTTCGAGTTCTTCGAGGTAAACTTCGTCTTTCTTCCCGATGGTTCTCAATCGGTGATCCAACGCTTTGTTGGCCGAAAACTGGCGTCGCATCTTGCCCTCGATGTTTCCCGAGTTGTTGAGTTTGTAGACCAACGTCATGTTGGCGTTCGCCGATTCGTTTGGCATCATCGACACTTCTCTCGATTTTCCTTCCTTGTCTATCAAAAGTCCGTTCCAGTTCAGGTCGCGTGTTGGTAAAACGCCGGGGCTCGAAAACGGATCTGTCGCATCGAGCAACACGATCTGGTCGCCCATTTTTACCGAACTCACCACGAAGTCGAAAGCCGCCGTGGCTGGAAAAAGCGAAATGCCATGCGAACGAGTGGAAACCAGAACAGGATTCGCGTTCAGCCCTGCGTATATCAACATCGAAGTTAGCATGAGGTTCACTTCTGCGGCATTTCCCGTCTTTTGCTTGAAAGCCGACTTTACGCCTTCGTCGCACCAATACGTCTTGCGCCCGTTCCATTTCACGTTGGTTTTGACAAATTCCAGAATGGCAACTATTTTTTCCTCTGGCTTTTGGACCGATGCCAACAAAGGCTTGAGTTGTTCCTCAAAATATCCGGTTTTGGACAATTCGCCTCCAAAATCGTCACTCTTGTAAATGTTTCTCGCCACTTCGTCCCAATCGGTAGAAAATGTCTTTACGGTCGAACCCGGAAATTTGGTCATCATCAACTCGTGCGAAAGGCTGCAGATATAATTGCGGAAATTGCCCATATACTTTTCCTCCTTGAGCGATTTCACGTTCGAAAGGCTGTATTTCGAGATACTTTCCTGGAATTTCACGTCGTAATTCTCGTAAGTCGTTTTTACCACACGATCGCCAGAACGCGTCTTTTCTGTAAAATGCACCGAATTGTTCCCGGTCGTGTTCTCGATTTCCAACGGAAGGAAACCGCGCTGGTTGTGGCTGTAAGTGAGATATTCCGGAATCGTGGTCTTGAATTCGGAATACAGCATCGGAATCTCGTCCTGAAAATACCAATCGGGCAAATTAAAGATCAAAGGCGAATCGATCGTGTATTCGTATTCTACGATCGAACCTTCTTTCACGTTTGGCATCACCGCTTTTTTCTGGTGCCAGTACTTGTTTTCTTTTGTGTCGAAAACCCCGTCGCTCTTGAGTTTGGTCTTTTCGACCTGACCGTTCACGAGATTGTAGGTGTAGCAATTGTCGAAACTCACTTTTTCGCGATTGCTCGAATTCGCTTCGTAAAAAGGAACCTCGATATTTGCGAATTTGTAACCGTCTTTGTTGTAGATCTTGATGCGGCCTTTAACGCGTGTGACGATCTTGAACGCTTCCCGATTCTGGTCATACTCAAAATTCACGGTTCCGATTTTGTACAGATGCGCCGCTTCTGCCGAAGGTTCCAGATCGCATTTGGACTTCTCGAGATCGGCTGGCGTAATCTTCGAGATCTCGTATTTCTTTTGCGCCGACGCCATTCCGCAAATCAGCAACAGCGAAAAAAATAATCTATTCATTGTTTGTAGGTTAGCTTTTTTTGACCAAAACCGCCTTGGCCGCGTCGAATTTGGCGACCTGTTCGCAGAAAAGTCTGTAGTTTTCATATTCGGTGTTCGGATACGAGCCGTCTTTCATCATAACACCCGCTGGTAAAACACAAGCTTGGCCTGATGCGCGAAAATGACATCAGCACCAAACGCTTCCGTGAGCTGGCCTCAGAAGTGGGTAGTTTACTGA
>JBCNQO010000113.1:0-5887 GCA_039592825.1 Flavobacterium sp. | reverse complement strand
CGTTGCTCAAGTATTTTGCCGCAAACCGCACTTTCGACAACGAAACCCTGACGATTTACGACGAGCAACTCGATGTTCTGGCGCATCCGATTTTCGAGAAAAGACAGGAATTCCTGGAGCAATTCGTTCCGATTTTCGAAGACTACCACAAAACCATTACCGATTCGTCCGAAAACGTGCAGATCGTGTACCAAAGCCATCTTGCACAAAACGGAATGCTGGCGCTTCTCAAGGATCATGTGCAGCGCGACCGCACTTTGCAATATACTTCGGTCGGGATTCACAAGGACGATCTTTCTTTTGAGATCGAAGGTCATCCGATCAAAAAATTCGGAAGCCAAGGCCAGCAGAAATCTTTCCTTATCGCACTAAAACTCGCACAATTCGAGTTCGTCAAAAAACAGTCTGGCCAAAAACCGATCTTGCTGTTCGATGACATTTTCGACAAACTGGATGAAACCCGCGTGGGCAAAATCGTCGAAATGGTGAACAACGACGCGTTTGGGCAACTTTTTATTTCGGATACGCATCCCGAACGCACCGAGACCATCGTGAAACAGACGCACCAGAGTTACAAAATTTTCCAATTATAACCTTTTCCATTTTTTTATCGGATTGAAAAAAGTCAACCCAGCCTTGACTCACAAAGGTTTTTGGCCAGATTTTATCCGACAGTAAACGCTTACAAACGTTTATAAACGACAGTAAACGTTTAAATACCGGCTATTTGATTCGCGATTTCGCATCTTTGCTTTTCGAGGTCAATCGACGGCCTTGCGTAAATCCAAAAAACGTAATTTTGCACCACTTATCTGAATTTATGAAAACCTACATTCTCGCGATTTTGGCTTCTGGCTGCCTGCTTTTCTCTTGCCAGGGACAACAAAAACAAGCAAAAGCCGAAACCGTTGCTCCAAAAGAATTCGCACAGAAATTGTCCGAGAATAAAGATGCCCAGATCCTGGACGTGAGAACTCCTGAGGAATTTTCTGGCGGACACCTGGACAAAGCCAAAAACATCGATTGGTACGAACAGCCAAATTTTGATGCGCAAGTCGCCAAACTTGACAAATCGAAACCTGTTTTCGTGTATTGCGCTGCCGGAGCGCGCTCGAAAAAAGCTGCCGACAAATTGAATGCTCTTGGTTTTACGACAGTTTACGACATGAAAGGCGGTTATGTGAAATGGGCTGCCGATGGTTTAGGACCGAAGGAATCGGAAGCCGAAAAGATAATCGGAATGTGTTCTCAGGAATATGGTGACCTTGTCAAATCTGACAAAAAAGTGCTTGTGGATTTCTATGCTTCTTGGTGCGAACCTTGCAAGAAAATGGCGCCTTATCTCGCCAAAATGGAGAAAGAGCAGAAAGACGTGAAAATCGTAAGACTCAATGCCGACGAACACAAAACTTTGATGAAAGAAATGAAAATCGACGCCTTGCCGCGCATGATTCTATACGTGGACGGGAAAGAAACCTGGAAACACGACGGATTCATCTCGGAAGAAGACCTTAAAAAACAATTGTGATGCTCACCAAAGAAAGCCTGCAATTCCTGGACGATTTGCGTAAAAACAACAACCGCGACTGGTTCCAGAGCCAAAAAAAGCGATACGAAACCTATAAGGAAAACTATCACGCGTTGGTGGCCGATTTCATCAAAGTCATGTCGACTTATGACGAATCGCTCGAAGCCTTGAACGTTAAGGACTGTACTTTCAGGATCAACCGCGACATCCGTTTCTCCAAGGACAAATCACCTTATAAGACGCATATGGGAATCTGGCTTTCTACGGGTCAGAAGAACACGAATCTCGCTGGTTATTATATCCATATAGAAAAAGGACAGAGCTTTATTGCGGGCGGAAAATGGCAACCCGAGAACGATGATCTGAAGAAAATCCGCAAGGAAATCGAGTTCTTTCACGATGAGTTGGATGAGATTCTGGACGACAAAAAGTTCGCTGCTACCTTTGGCGGATTCGACCGTGAAAATTCGCTCAAGACGGCTCCGAAAGGTTATGAGAAAGACCATGTGGCCATTGAGCATTTGAAGCTGAAATCGTTTGTCGTGACCAAAAAAATAGACGACAAATTGCTTCTCGACAAAGATTTCGTGCAAAAAGTAGCTGCCGAACTCGCACTGATCAAACCTTTGAACGAATTCCTGAACCGCGCCTTAACCACAGAAGAATAATGCAACCTTTGCCCGACTTTTCACTCAAAAATTTCAACACTTTCGGAATCGACGCCAAAGCACGACAGTTTGTGGCTGTGCATTCTTTGGACGAACTAAGGTCTGTACTGGAAACGCATCGACTTGAAAACAAGTTCATTTTGGGCGGCGGCTCGAATATGTTGCTTACCAAAGACATTGATGCTTTGGTGATTCATGTTGACCTGAAAGGCAAAAAGGTTTTGTCGGAAGAGCAGAATCACGTTTTGGTGGAAGCGCAAGCGGGCGAAAATTGGCATGAATTCGTGCTTTGGGCAATATCCCAAAACTTTGGCGGACTCGAGAATATGTCGCTCATTCCAGGAAATGTGGGCACTACTCCTATTCAGAACATTGGTGCTTACGGGGCCGAAATCAAGGACACTTTCGTGAGTTGCGACGCGATGAACATCGAAACCCAACAAACACGAACGTTCTCAAAGGACGAATGCGAGTTCGGGTATCGAGAGAGCATTTTCAAGAATGCTGAAAAGAACAAATACATCATCACTTCGGTGGTTTTTAGACTGACCAAAAAAGACCATAAGATCAATACGGGCTATGGCGATATCATCAAGCAACTCGCGGCGAATTCGGTGGAAAACCCTACGATAAAAGACGTTAGCGATGCCGTGATCGCCATCAGGAAAAGCAAGTTGCCCGATCCGAAAGAGCTGGGGAATTCGGGTAGTTTTTTCAAGAACCCGATTGTTGCTAAGTCGATTTATGAAAAAGCGCACGCCAATTATCCCGAAATGCCGCATTATGTGGTTTCGGGAACCGAGGTTAAAGTGCCCGCGGGTTGGCTTATCGAGCAAGCCGGTTTTAAGGGCAAACGTTTTGGCGATGCGGGAATCCATAAGAATCAGGCTTTGGTATTGGTGAACTATGGCAATGCGACCGGAGCCGAGATCCTGGCCGTTTCAAAAATGGTGCAACAAGCCGTTCTGGAGAAGTTCGGTATTGCGATCGAAGCCGAGGTTAACGTTATCTAAATTGGGAAAACGCCCTTGCCTATTTTCGTATCTTGACGAAAATTAGCCCATGAAGATCATCAATGCCCATATGCATAGCGCGATGGATTATGCCATCGTTGCGTTTTTATTCCTGTCGCCAACTTATTTCGGACTGCCCGAAACGGCTTCTTTGGTGACTTACGCTTTGGGCGCGATTCATTTGCTGCTTACGGTTTTGACGAAATACCGACTTGGACTTTTCAAGCTGATTCCTTTTCGAGTGCACGGACTTATCGAGCTCGCTGTTTCAATCGGTTTGTTTGGCCTTGCTTATTGGCTGGGAGGAATTGAGGGAAAATTACCCCAATATTTCTACTCGAGTTTTGCGATCATGATCTTGACTGTTTGGCTTTTGACGGACTACAAAGACACGAATTCCAGAGGTTACTGATCACTTTTTGATTACCCGATCGAGAATTATCGCGTCTTCTTCTGCCGAATCGAAGAAATTCGCAGGCCTTTCTCCTCCGGAAAAACCTATCCGGTATTCGATCTTGTCGTTTGACAGGAAACGGACGATTCCCTTTAGACGTCCTTTTTCCTTTTCCTGACCTTTTTCGTAAATGACGATGTCGAGCCAGATCGGGTTTTGATCGTAGTTGATTTCGTAACGCGCCTCGCCTTTTCGCCCATTGATTTCGAAAGATTTCCCACCGATCGTCTCTCCGTCGGATGTTAGAGTGATGTGGCCGTCTTTTTCCAGCTCCAATTTCTCGATTTTGCCTTTGCTGACGCCTTGCCACACACCGACGTGCTGGGTTTGGGCATGGGTGAGGTTTTGACAAAGCAATAGACAAAATATCGCCGCTGTGATTTCTAGGAACTTGGTCATTTGGTTTTTTTTTGGTTTTCCAAAACATCTCGATTACAGAGTTTCTGTAAAAAAGTGAATTGTTGAATACTCCATATCGACACAAAAACAGGTTTAAACCTAACAGGTTCCGTAAACCTGTTAGGTTTGGAAAAATAAAGATTTCCGAAATACCTTGATTACAGATTTTCTGTAAAAAAGTCAATTATTGAAAACTCCATATCGACACAAAAACAGGTTTAAACCTAACAGGTTCCGTAAACCTGTTAGGTTTGGAAAAATAGCGATTTCCGAAATATCCCGATTACAGATTTTCTGTAAAAAAGCGAATTGTTGAAAACTCCATATCGACGCAAAACAGGTTTAAACCTAACAGGTTCCGTAAACCTGTTAGGTTGGGAAAAATAGCGATTTCTGAAATATCCCGATTACGGATTTTCTGCAAAAAAGTGAATTATTGAAAACCCCATATCGACACAAAACAGGTTTAAACCTAACAGGTTCCGTAAACCTGTTAGGTTTGGAAAAATAACGATTTTCGAACTACCTCTGTTACAGAAATTCTGTAAAAAAACAAAAAAATGCTCCGAGAAAACAAAAGCTCAATCAAACAAAAAAAATTGCCACCAACCCCAAAAGCCCTAGCCCCGATAAAGGCAAAATAGCCCACAGCACGAAAGCCCAAATTTTTAAGGTGCGGCAAAGCGACCAAAGGAAGCTCTTGCCGCGCCTATAAAAATTGGCTTTGGGGCGAGGACTATTGCCGGCAGCGGGAAAATGCTCCTGAAAAAAATTATCGACAAAGTGAATAATTTGAGCGCTTTCACCCATTTTTGACTGCGTAACTTTGCTTAATTTTGCGCCTTCAAAACACCGCCTATGCTGTTCATTACTTTTTGTGTTTTCGCTTCGGTCGTATTCCTGCAATTCCTTTATTATGTGGTGGTTTTCGGAAAATTCGCTTTTTCGAAGCCTCAGGAGAACAAGCTGAAACGCATTCCGGTTTCGGTCATTGTTTGTGCAAAAAACGAGGAAGAGAACGTGCGCAAGTTCATTCCGCTTTTGGCCGAACAGGATTATCCCGATTTCGAGATCGTGCTTATCGACGACGCCTCGAGCGACGGAACGCTTGACCTTTTCGAGGAATTCGAGCAGCGATATGCAAATGTGAGGCTGGTAAAAGTCGAGAACAACGAAGCGTTCTGGGGCAATAAAAAGTATGCTTTGACCCTCGGAATCAAGGCGGCCAGAAAAGAATACCTGCTGTTTACCGATGCCGATTGCCGTCCGGCGTCGAAAGACTGGATCAAGGAAATGACCTCGCGTTTCACCATGCAAAAGACGTTCGTTCTGGGCTACGGCGCTTACGAAAGACAAAAGGGTTTCTTGAACAAACTGATCCGTTTTGAGACGGTTTTGACCGCTGTACAGTATTTTTCCTGGGCGAAAATGGGCAATCCTTACATGGGCGTCGGGCGCAATCTGGCTTACAAACGCGAAGAGTTTTTCAACGTGAACGGGTTTATCGACCATATGAAGATCAGATCTGGAGACGACGACCTTTTCATCAATCAGGCGGCGACCAAAAAGAACACGACGGTTTGTTACTCGCCCGAAAGCTTCACGTATTCCGAACCCAAAAAATCGTTCAAGGAATGGTTTGCCCAAAAGCGCCGCCACGTGTCTACCGCCAAGCATTACAAGCCTTTTGACCGTTTCTAACTCGGTTTTTTCTATATATTGCAGATCGCGTTCTTTATACTTCCCATCGTACTTTTGGCGTTTCAGTTTATGTGGATATACGTTTTGGCGATAATCGGTTTCCGATATCTTTTTACGTGGACGA
>JBCNQO010000112.1:0-5887 GCA_039592825.1 Flavobacterium sp. | reverse complement strand
CGGGGTTGCGCAAGGGATGCTGCCTTTGTTTAAGCTCTTTGCCCAGCCGGACAAGCTGGGCAAAAGCGAGTGGCTGCAGCCCGGTCGCGGCGCCCTTTTTATGCTTGTTTTATGGATTGGCTCCCGACGCGATGTGCCCAAATGCTTGAAATGCGTAGGATTTTTCTACACATCAGTTCCACATCAATTTCTTGGGTTTGCAGACCTAACAAATCTCAAAGATTTGTTAGGTCTAGCAAAGTTCGAAAGCAATCGGCAAAAGTCATTATAGAAAATCTGTAAAAATTGTTAAATGTGACCCAACAAATTGGCCATTAGCGATTTATTCCTGATACGAAACGATTTTTGTCAGTTGCACAATCTTTTGAAAGCCTTATCTTTGCGCCCGCAAACTCCACTTAAACTGTTTATAGCATGCAACTGTACAACACTTTGAGCGCAGAGGAAAGAGCCGCCCTTATTGACGAGGCGGGAAAGCAACGACTTACTTTGTCGTTCTATGCCTATGCGCGTATTGAAGATCCGAAGAAATTTAGAGACGATTTGTTTTTGGCTTGGGAACCGCTAGAGGTTTTGGGCCGGATTTATGTAGCCAAAGAAGGCATCAATGCGCAATTGTCTTTGCCTGCCGATCATTTCTATGAGTTCCGCGATACGCTGGAAGTTTACGATTTCATGCAAGGAATAAGATTGAATGTGGCGCATGAGCAAGACGACCATTCGTTCTTGAAACTGACCATAAAAGTGCGCGACAAGATCGTGGCCGATGGACTCAACGACGATTCGTTCGATGTGACCAACAAGGGAATTCACCTTGGAGCCAAGGATTTCAACGCGATGCTGGACGATCCTAATACGATTGTTGTGGACATGAGAAACCACTACGAAAGCGAGATCGGGCATTTTGTGGGTTCGATCAAACCCGATGTGGATACTTTTCGCGAGTCGCTTCCTATCATCGAAAACCAACTTTCGGAATTCAAGGAAGGCAAGAACCTTTTGATGTATTGCACGGGCGGAATCCGTTGCGAGAAAGCGAGTGCTTATTTCAAACACAAAGGTTTCAACAACGTATATCAGCTTGAAGGCGGCATTATCGAATATACGCGTCAGGTGAAAGCCGAAGGTTTGACCAGCAAATTCATTGGCAAAAACTTCGTGTTCGATCACCGTTTGGGCGAAAGGATCACAGACGATATCGTCTCGAATTGCCACCAATGCGGGAAACCTTGCGACACGCACACGAACTGCGCGAACGAGGCCTGCCATTTGCTTTTCATCCAATGTGACGAGTGCGCCGAGGCCATACACGGTTGTTGTTCGACCGCTTGCGCGGAAGTCGTGCAATTGCCAGAAGCCGAGCAAAAAGCGTTGAGACGCGGCATCAAGAACGGCAACATGGTTTTCAAGAAAGGAAAGTCTGATGTATTGACTTACAGGAATTCTGGTGAAGGCGTGGTTGGAACGGTTGCGGCCGAACCTAGAAAGCGCGTGGCCGTGGCTCCGAAAGTCAAAAAGGCTTACATTGGAAAAGGCATCCACTTTTTCCCGAAAGCTTCCATTGGACAGTTTTTGGTCGAGGAAGGCGAACTTTACGTATCGAACGAAATCCTGATTTCTGGCCCAACGACGGGCGAACAAAGACTCATCATCGAGGAAATGTTCGTGAACGATTTGCCGGCCACTACTGCAAAAAAAGGCGATTTGGTTAGTTTTAGACTCGATTATCGCATACGTTTGTCAGATAAACTTTATAAAATTCTGGGATAAATGGACATTTACCGTCTGTTAAAACTCAACCAACGCATCAAAAGCCACCGTGTCAAGTTTCTTGGCCTGTGGCTTTTGTCGGTTTTGGACAGGCGATTTTTATCGATCCAGATGGATCCGGTTCTGGCGTGCAATCTTCGCTGCAAGATGTGCTATTTCACCGACGCCGAATTCGTGCGCAAGAACATGAAAGGAATGTTCAAGGAAGACGACCTCGAGCCTATGGCCAAATCGTTTTTCAAGAATGCGCTCAAACTCCAGATCGGTTGTGGTGCCGAACCGACTTTGTTCAAGCACAACACCAAACTGATCGAACTCGCCAAGAGTTACGGCGTGCCTTACATCAGCATGATCACCAACGGCAACCTAATTGACCAGAAAGACATCGAAGCCTTTGCCCAAGCCGGATTGGACGAAATTATCCTTTCTGTTCACGGCGTGAAAAAAGAGACTTACGAAGATTTGATGGACAAGGGAAATTTCGGGAAATTCCACGAAATCCTGCACGCGATCACCGAGGTGAAAAACCGCTTTCCGAATCTTCGCCTTCGCATGAATTACACGTTCAACGAAGACAATTTCTACGAACTGGAACAGTTTTTTGAAGTTTTCGGGAAATATGCCATAAACATCATCCAGCTGCGCCCGATCGACAAAATCGGCGAGACGACTTACGACAATTTCAGCCTTAAGAAGATAGAGGAAGATTACGTGAGGATTTCCTCGAAAATGAAAACCGAAAGCGAAAACCGCAACATCACGCTGCTTTACCCGCAATCTGTGGTGCGGAACGAAACCGAGTCGCTCAAGGTGAAATCGAGAAACGACAGTTCTTACCTCATTCCTTACACCTATTTCTACATTTCTCCCCGTGACGCCTGGAAACAAGGCTTCGATTGGAGAAACGAGACGTTCGCGACCTGGAGAAAGCGCACCAAATGGAGTTCGGAACTTTTCAGGAACGTTTTCGTTTCGCGCGAAAAACTCGATTCCGAGAACCGCAACATGCTCAACTATTCGGTCGATATCAACTAGATTTTTTGGGGCGTGCCACCGGCTGGCAAAAAGCTGATCGCATTTTGCCAGCCGCTGTCGGGCTGTCCGCTGTATCTTTTGCAGCAAAAACTTGGCGAACCAAACCAATCGGTTGGCAAAAGGATGCCGCTGCCATCCCTCACGCGGACGGCCTTGAATGAGGCTTCCCCTGAAATTGTCATTGGTTTCCAAAAACCCAAAAATCGCGTTAAGGATAGTGGCTTTGCCTGAGCTCTTTTTGCCACCCAAAATTTGGCAAACACAAGAATTTGCCCGCAAAAAAGCGAGTGCCACTAGCCTGACGGCGGCCCGCCAAAATTTGCCGTAAACCGAATTTTTCCCGGCCGCCGGAACGCCCAAACAAAAAACGTTCTTGAAAGCCAAACAGCGCGCCACCACTGACTTTCCCGACTTACGCAAAAAACACTATCTTTACCGGCAATTCAATTTCGAAACGTAGCGGGCTTTCCGCGATCAACATATAAATATGGCATGTACAACCTGTTCAACCTCGGGTGGCGGAAGCGTCAAGGGGTGTAATAATAATGGCACGTGCGGAACCGACAGTTGCAACAAACTCACGGTATTCGACTGGCTATCAAACATGAACCTTCCTAATGGCGAAGCGCCTTTTGACTGTGTCGAGGTGCGTTTCAAGAACGGAAGAAAGGAATTTTACCGCAACAGCGAAAAGCTCACTTTGAGCATGGGCGATATCGTGGCCACCGAAGCTTCTCCGGGACACGACATTGGAATCGTGACTTTGACCGGCGAATTGGTCAGGGTTCAGATGAAGAAAAAGAGCGTAAAGATCGACTCGCCCGAAATCAAGAAAATTTACAGAAAAGCGTCCCAGAAAGACATCGACATCTGGTCGGCCGCTCGTGATAAGGAAGAACCGATGAAGGTGCGCGCAAGAGAGTTGGCGATCATGCTCAAACTCGAGATGAAGATCTCAGACATCGAGTACCAGGGCGACGGATCGAAAGCTACGTTCTATTATACGGCCAACGACCGCGTCGATTTTCGTCAACTCATCAAGGATTTCGCTCGCGAATTCTCGATTCGTATCGAAATGAAACAAGTTGGTTTCCGTCAGGAAGCGGCTCGCTTGGGCGGAATAGGTTCTTGCGGACGAGAACTTTGTTGCTCGACCTGGCTTACCGATTTCAGGAGCGTGAACACTTCGGCGGCGCGTTACCAACAACTGTCGTTGAATCCGCAGAAATTGGCCGGACAATGCGGCAAACTCAAGTGCTGCTTGAACTACGAGCTAGACACTTACATGGATGCGCTTCAGGATTTCCCAGATTTCGACACCAAACTCGACACCGAAAAAGGTCTCGCGGTTTGCCAGAAACAAGACATTTTCAAAGGCCTGATGTGGTTCGCCTACACAGACAGCTACGCCAATTGGCACACGCTGAATATCGAGCAGGTGAAAGAAATAATTGCCGAGAACAAACAGAAACGCAAAGTTTCTTCGTTAGAGGATTACGCGGTTGAAGTAGAGGTCGAGGCCAAAACCGAATTCAGCAACGTCGTGGGTCAGGAAAGCCTTACGCGTTTCGACACGCCAAAGCGCAACAACAAGAAGCGCAAGAAAAAAGGCGGAAAAGACGGGGAAACCGTGGCAAGTGGCGCGCCGGTACAGAATCGCGACCGTGGCCCGAGAGAAAATCGCGGTCCGAGACCTGAGGGTTCAAAACCGCAAGGCGACAGGAAACCGCAAGGTGAACGCCCGAAAGGTGAGCGTCCGCAAGGTGAAAACCGTCAAAGACAGGACAGAAACCGGGACGGAAAGCCGGCAGAAAACAGACAGAATCAGCCAAAGCCGCAACAGGACAAGCAAAACCGTCCGCAGCAGCAAAAGCCTAAAAACGAAGGTGAGAACGCGCCAAAACCGCAAGCCGAAGGACAACAAAATCCAGACGGCACACCAAAAAAGAACAACAGAAACAAAAACAGGAACCGCAACCGCAACCGCGACAAAGGAAGCAACAGTGAACCTCAGAACTAGCATCATTCTACTATTGGCGGGACTTTCGATCATTTCCTGCGACAAGAAACGCGTTTTCGACGACTACAAATCGGTCGGGCGCGCCTGGAACAAGGATTCCGTGGTGAGTTTCGACTTGCCTGAACTCGATCCGCTCAAGAAGTACAATCTGTTCGTGAACATCCGTGACAACGATGACTACAAATTCAACAATTTGTTCCTGATCGTTTCTATGGAACAACCAAAAGGTGTCGTGAAAGTAGACACTTTGGAATACGAAATGGCCGATCCCGAAGGCAATCTTATGGGCGAAGGTTTCTCTGATATCAAGGAAAGCAAACTGTTCTACAAAGAAAACGTGCACTTCCCGAAAGGCAAATACAAGGTCAACATCAAGCAGGCGGTGCGCCAGAACGGCAAGGTTTCTGGTGTGGACAAGCTCGAAGGCGTGACCGAAGTGGGTTTTAGGATAGAATCAACAAACTAAGCCATGAAAAAATACATCCCCAAAAAATACGTCCCGAAGAAAAACTGGCTGCAGCGGGACGTGTCGTTCTACAAACGCAAATTCTGGCAAATTTACTTTTACGGCCTTGCCACTATCGCACTCTTTTTCCTTCTCGCCTCTTGGGGCGTTTTCGGGAAGATGCCGAATTTCGAGGATCTCGAGAATCCGGATTCGAATCTGGCTACCGAAATCATTTCGTCTGACGGCGTTACCATTGGTAAATTCTACAACCAGAATCGTACGCCCGTGCGATACAACGATCTTCCGAAACATCTCGTGAACGCTTTGGTAGCAACCGAAGACGAGCGTTTTTACGAGCACTCGGGAATCGACGCTCGCGGTACTTTAAGAGCCATTTCGTCTTTGGGAACAAGCGGTGGTGCGAGTACCATTACCCAACAGTTGGCCAAAAACCTCTTTCACGGAAGCGAGGGTTCGCGTTTTCTTCCGCTGCGGATCGTACAAAAAGCCAAAGAGTGGATCATTGCCGTGAAACTCGAGCGACAGTATACCAAAGATGAGATTTTGGCGCACTACCTCAACACGGTAGATTTCGTGAGCAATGCTTATGGGAT
>JBCNQO010000111.1:0-5891 GCA_039592825.1 Flavobacterium sp. | reverse complement strand
GAAGCTTATTCAGATGCGTCTCGACCTCGAGGACATGGAAGAAAAACCCACGAACAAGATTCCGGGTTTCCGTGAAAGGATCGAGAAACTGCTTCCTTCTTTATACGACCACAGATGTTCCGAAGGCGTTCCCGGTGGATTCTTCTCGAGAATAGACCGAGGCACTTGGATGGGACACGTTATAGAACACATTGCGCTGGAAATCCAGACTTTGGCGGGAATGGAAACCGGTTTCGGACGTACTCGCGAGACCAAAACTCCAGGAACGTACAACGTCGTCTTCAGTTATACCGAGGAAAATGTAGGCTTGTTCGCAGCCGAAAGTGCCGTGAGAATAGCCGAAGCCTTGATTTCGGGTGAAGATTATGATTTGGAAGCCGACATCCAGAAAATGCGTGAGATCCGCGAACGCGACAGGCTCGGACCTTCTACGGGAAGTATCGTCGAAGAAGCCGTGGCGCGCGACATTCCGTGGATTCGACTTGGTACGAATTCTTTGGTGCAACTCGGTTACGGCGTGAACCAGATGCGTTTTCAGGCGACGATTACCTGCAAAACCTCGAACATTGCGGTTGACATCGCTTGCAACAAAGAAGAAACCAAGCGCATGCTCGACCTGAACTCGGTTCCGGTTCCAAAAGGCAGTATTTGTGTGGACGAGGAAGATTTGAAGGATTGTCTCGATAAGATCGGATTTCCGGTCGTGATCAAGCCGCTCGACGGCAATCACAGAAAAGGCGCGTCAATCAACGGAAAAACGTGGGAAAACGCGGTTTCGGGACTCGAATTCGCCAAAAAATACAGCCGACGCGTCATCGTCGAAAAATACATCACGGGCTTCGATTTCAGGGTTTTGGTCATCGACAACAAATTGGTTGCGGCCGCTAAACGCGTTCCGGCCCACGTGGTTGGGAACGGTGCCGATTCCATCCAAAATCTGATAGACGAAACCAACAAAGATCCTCGCCGCGGTTACGGACACGAGAATGTTTTGACCGAAATTTCTGTCGATAGAGATACAGAAGATTTGCTGGCCAAACTCGAATATACATTGGACACGGTTCCGAAAAACGGTGAAATCGTATACCTGAAATCGACGGCGAACCTTTCCACAGGCGGAACCTCGATCGATGTGACCGACATGATGCACCCAGAAAATATCTTCCTTGCCGAAAGGATTTCCAGAATCATCGGACTCGATGTTTGCGGCATCGACATCATGGCCGAAAACCTCACGCAGCCACTCAAGGAAAATGGCGGTTGCATTCTCGAGGTAAACGCTGCTCCGGGCTTTAGGATGCACTTGGCACCGAGCGAAGGTTTGCCTAGAAACGTGGCCGCTCCAGTGATCGACATGCTTTATCCGCCGGGAAAACAAAGTAGAATTCCAATTATCGCCGTGACCGGAACGAACGGAAAAACCACGACGACTCGTCTTTTGGCGCATATCGTCAAGAATAACGGTTTCCGCGTCGGTTTCACGACTTCCGACGGCATTTACGTACAGAATCACATGATGGAAAAAGGCGACACGACCGGGCCGCTTTCTGCAGAATACATCCTCAAAGATCCAACGGTGGAATTCGCCGTGCTCGAAACCGCGAGAGGTGGAATTCTTCGCTCAGGGCTTGGTTTTAGCCGATGCGACATCGCCATTATCACCAATATTCAGGAAGATCATTTGGGCCTTTCCGACATTCACACGCTAGAAGATCTCGCCCGCGTGAAAGCGACCGTGGTGAAAAGCGTGAAAAAAGAAGGCTGGGCAGTTTTGAACGCCGAAGACGAGCATTGCATGAAGATCGCGAAAGATTTGCAGTGCAACATCGCCTATTTCGCCATGTACGAAGAACATCCTACGGCAAAACGCCTGAGCAAGGAAGGAAAAATCGTCGCCGTCTACGAAAATGGCTTCATCACGGTAAAACGGGGCGAGTGGAAAATCCGCATTGAGCGCGCCACTCACGTTCCTTTGACCCTTGGCGGAAAAGCCAAATTCATGATCGCGAACGCTTTGGCAGCGACTTTGGCCTCTTACCTTTACGGATTCAAGACAGACGACATCAGTTTGTCGCTGCAGACGTTCATTCCAAGTGTGGCGCAAACGCCGGGCCGAATGAACATTTTCGAGTTCAAGAAGTTCAAGGTCATGGTTGACTTTGCGCATAATCCTTCGGGATATCTTGGCATCGAGGACTTTTTGTCGAGCGTGGAATCGACCAAGAAAATCGGTATCATTTCGGGTGTTGGCGACAGACGCGACCAGGACATTCAGGAATGCGGTAAAATTGCCGGGCGAATGTTCGACCACATCATCATCCGTCAGGAAAAATATCTGCGCGGAAGAACCGAACAGGAAATCATCGACCTGATTCTCGCCGGAATTGCCGAATCGGGCAACACCGTGACTTACGAGATCATTTCCAAAGAAGTCGAGGCGATCAAACACGCAATCAATTCGGCCGAGGAAGGCACATTCATCACGGCTTTAAGCGATGTCGTCACAAACGCCATCGAGATCGTTCAGGAATATCTCGACAAGGAAAACGAGGAAGGACATTTGTAGCATCAAATTCCGAATTAGATTTCAGCCCCAAAAACACGAATTTCAAACATTATTCGTGTTTTCGGGGCTTATTTTTTTGCCGCGGATTCGCGGATTTTTGAGATCTGAATCCTTGAAATCCGCTACCGGAGTAATGCGGACTGGCCAAAGGCAATGCACGAATTTCAAACATTATTCGCGCATTCGTGGCTTATTTTTTTGCCGCGGATTAGCAGATTTTTGAGATCTGAATCCTTGAAATCCGCGAATCCGCGGCAACTTAAAAAAGTCAGTTTGTCGTAAATTAGTCAAATCAGCATCCAACCAAAAGTCAAAAGCCAAAAATGCCATCGACAAAAAATCCAACCGAACTCCCGAATCGCGAAAAACTGAAAGCCATCTGCAAAGCCATTTCGGTACTTGACGCCATCTTGAGTCCGGAATGGGAATTCCGCTATTTCTCGTACAATTGCCAATGGAGCGAAAACGAGGAATTGCTGCAGATGCGAAACGGATCCGGAGATGAAATGCACGTGCTTTTCACGCAAAACGGCTGTTGCGTAAACGGTTTTGCACACGAATTCGAGTCCAAAGACAAACAAAAACTCACGCTTGGTTTACCTGAGGAATTCACCGAATTTATGTTCGGCGAACCAATTGCGTCCGTCGGAACGACTTTCTGTATTTGGAAAACTGACGAAACCGATTGGGAAGTCGGGCAATTGGACAACTTCGAGGACGATTCCGAAACACTGCTACAAATCTTCGACGGAAATCCCGAAACCTATCGCGAATATGCCTCGGAGTATTTTGAAACCGAGATTCCATTGGAAACGATCGCCAAAATCTACAATGGTGAAACGCTTTCTAAAGAATCGGTTTTGTCGGTCGCAGAAGATTTTGAAGATTGGAAAAATCTCGAAAATGAGTTGGCAGAAATCGACTATCCTTTTGATTTTGGAAGCTCGCCCGAGAAAAAACGCGGTTGGAAATTCTGGAAGTGATTCCAAAAACGTAACAAATCGGCCCAAAACCCGACCAATTCGCAAATCCTTACATTTGCAATCCAACTACAATCGTATGATCAGAAAAATAACCCTCGCGGCCAGCCTTTTCATTGCGCTTTCCGCATCGGCACAAACCAAACAGATTACGCTTGAACAGAGCGTTCTGCAACAATTCGGGCAATTTCGCGCAGACGGCATGCGCGGTTTCCAATGGATTCCGAACACCAACAATTATGTGTTTTTTACCGACGGCGGACGCAAACTCATGACCGCTTCGGCAACAAACCAAACCTCTACGGAACTCGTGACTCTGGCCGATCTGAACAAAGCCGTTTCGGCAGAATTCAGGTCTTTTGCCGGGATTTCTTTCAAGGATTCGGATACTTTTATCGTTTCGGCCGCCAACAAATATTACGAGTACAATTTCAAGACGAAAACCGGGAAATTGATTGGTGAAATTCCAACTGATGCCGACAACGCGACCTGGAACGAAGCCAAAAACGGGATTGCGTTCACCAAAGACAACAACCTTTTGTTCTGGAAAGACGGACAAACCAAGGCCGTGACGAACAATTCAGACAAGAACATCGTCTCTGGAGCGTCGATCGCGAGAAACGAATTCGGGATTTCGGGCGGGATATTCTGGTCTCCAAAAGGAAATTTGCTCGCTTTTTACCAAAAGGACGAAACCGAAGTGGCCGATTATCCGCTGCTTGACATAAACGAAACGCCTGGAAAACTCGTCAATATCAAGTATCCGATGGCTGGCCAGAAAAGCGAAAAACCGAAAGTGGGCATTTACGACCTGGCTTCGGGAAAATCGGTTTTTATTTCACCGAAAGGCGCATCTGACGATTACTTGACCAACCTTTCGTGGGCACCAGACGAGAAATTCGTGCTTATCGCCGAAGTGAACCGCGCCCAAAACAACATGCACCTGAATCTGTACGACGCCAAATCCGGTGCTTTCGTGCGCACTTTGGTAGAAGAAAAATCTGACGCCTGGACAGAACCGGAACACGCGGCTTTCTTCCCGTCAAGCAAATCGAACAACTTCGTCTGGGAAACCGAAACCGATGGCTTCAACAACTTCTACTATTATTCGATTGACGGAAAACTCATCAAAAAACTCACGTCGAACAAGTTCATGTCTCGCGAAATCATCGGTGCAAATCCTGCCGGAACCGAATTCTATTTCAAGGCGACAGGTCCGAACCCAACGAATATGCTGGCTTACAAAGTCGACCTCAAAGGAAAACAGACGTTGCTGACCAAAGACGAAGGCGTGCACAATGTGGCGATTTCTACCGACGGAAATTTCGTGTTCGACGAATTCTCGAACCATTCCACTCCGGGCAAATCTGTGCTCTGGAACAAGTCCGGAAAAGCTACGACTTTGGTGGAAAGCCCTAACAAATACAAGGATTACGTTATTGGAACGTCCGAAGTCAAAACGATAAAGTCTGCAGACGGCAAAACCGATCTGTACTCGCGCCTGATCAAACCTAGCAACTTCGATCCCAACAAAAAATATCCGGTTCTGGTTTACGTTTACGGCGGACCTCACGCCCAATTGGTCACGAATTCCTACCTCGACGGCGCCAATTTGTGGATGTTCTGGATGGCCGAACAAGGTTACCTCGTGTTCACGGTTGACGGTCGCGGATCGGACAATCGCGGCGTGGCTTTCGAAAGCGTGATCCACGGACGCGTCGGCGTAAACGAGATGGACGACCAGATCGCGGGCGTGAATTACCTCAAATCGCTTCCTTACGTCGACGCCAACAGACTCGCGGTTCACGGCTGGAGTTTCGGCGGTTTCATGACGACTTCGCTACTGCTTCGCAAACCAGACGTTTTCAAGGTTGGCGTTGCGGGCGGCCCGGTAACCGACTGGAAATATTACGAGATCATGTACGGCGAGCGCTATATGGACACGCCGGCCGAAAACCAGAAAGGTTTTGACGAGGCCAGCACGCTCAATTACGTGAAAGACCTGAAAGGAAAACTGCTTCTGATTCACGGAACAAGCGACGACGTGGTAGTGATGCAACAGAATTTCGCGCTTATCAAGAAGTTTGTCGAGGCGCAAAAACAGGTCGATTTCTTCGCTTATCCTATGCACAAACACAACGTAATCGGCCGCGACCGCGTGCATTTGATGCAGAAAGTGCTGGATTATGTGATCGACAACAACAAGTAATTGACAATGGATAATTGACAATGGATAATTGACAATGGATAATTAATGGATCGCTCGGGTTTTCTCGGGCGATTTTTTTTTAGGAGCCGGGAACCTGCTGACCCGCTATTATCTTTTCCTCGCTAAAGAAGCGAGA
>JBCNQO010000110.1:0-5903 GCA_039592825.1 Flavobacterium sp. | reverse complement strand
CCAAAAACTCGGTGTCGAGTCCTTCTACTTTTTTGAGCGGGCCAAGGTGTACTTCAAAGATTTCTTTTCTTTCGCGAATGTCCGGAAGGTCCACAAAAATCTGTCTGTCAAAACGTCCGGCGCGCATCAGGGCTTTGTCGAGAACGTCTGCGCGGTTTGTGGCCGCCAAGACGATTACGTGTGAATTTGTTCCGAAACCGTCCATTTCGGTAAGAAGTTGGTTCAGTGTATTCTCGCGTTCGTCGTTCGAGCCAGAGAAATTGTTCTTTCCGCGGGCGCGTCCAACAGCGTCGATCTCGTCAATAAAGATGATTGCCGGTGATTTTTCCTTGGCCTGTTTGAAAAGGTCGCGAACACGTGAAGCTCCAACGCCCACGAACATTTCCACGAAATCCGATCCGGAAAGCGAGAAGAATGGCACTTTCGCTTCACCTGCAACGGCTTTGGCCAACAAGGTTTTCCCCGTTCCCGGAGGTCCGACCAACAAGGCGCCTTTCGGGATTTTACCACCTAAACTCGTGTATTTTTCAGGGTTTCTAAGGAATTCCACGATTTCCTGGATTTCTTCTTTCGCGCCTTCCAATCCGGCCACGTCCTTGAATGTTGTCTTGATATCGTTCTTTTCGTCGAACAGTTTCGCTTTCGATTTCCCGATGTTGAAAATCTGTCCGCCGCCCCCCGGTCCGCCAGATGACATTCTCCTCATGATGTAAAGCCAGATGGCCACAATGATGATGAATGGCAAAAGCGTGATAAGCAGATCAGACCAATTGTTTTTTAGCTGGAACTGGAAGTCCTTGAGTTTTTTGTCTGCCACGGCCTGCTCGAGTTTTTTCTGGAAAATCTCGTCGTTACCGATCTCGAAAGTATAATGCGGGCCTTTGTTTTCACGGTCGAAGATGTCCTTGGCCACTTTTTTGTGGGCCGGATCTTTCAAAGCCGCGCCGGTAAGGTAAACTTCGCCTTCGCTTTTGTTGTAGATGATGACTTTATCGACTTGTCCCTTTTCGAGATAAGTGTCGAATTGCGGCAAGCTGATCTTTTTTGGTTCCTGGAAGGCTGACTCGCCGTTCATCGTGAAAATCGCTAGGAAAATCAGTACGACGACTGCATAAAGCAACCACGGATTGAACCTCATTTTTGGGGTCGGGTTATTATTTTCTTGGGCCATTTAGCGTAATGGGATTTAGTATTTGTTTTCGATGCTGGTGATCTTTGCGTCTCCCCACAAGCTCTCGATGTCGTAGTATTCCCTAATGTGTTTCTGGAAAACGTGAACCACGATGTGAACATAGTCCATAAGAACCCATTCACCGTTTTCGTTTCCTTCTACATGCCACGGCTTTTCGTGGATTTCCTTAGAGACCGACTTTTGTACGGAATTGACAATGGCGTTGACCTGAGTGTTGGAATTACCGTTGCAGATCACGAAATAATCGCAAGCGGAGTTCTCGATTTCCCTTAAGTCCAGGATGTCGATATCGTTGCCTTTTACATCTTCGATTCCTTTGATGATCAGTGACAGCAGGATATCGGTATTATTAGTCTTTTTCGCCATTTAACAATTTTGTATAAGTTCGCAAAGTTACCATTTTTTGTCTTTAATTTTGACACTTAACAAAAGATTAAAAACAGTATTTCGTTCTATTTCCATGCGATTAATCAAACTCGATGCCATCGGTTCCACCAACGATTATTTAAAAGATCTGGCCAAAGCCGAAATGCTTGAAAATTTCACGACAGTCACCGCAGAAAGCCAAACAGCGGGTCGCGGACAAAGAGGAGCAACCTGGATTTCTGAAACGGGCAAAAACCTGACAATGAGTGTTTTTGCAAGAATCGAAATGTCGGGAATGCAGCGTTTGTTTGTGTTGAACGCGGCTGTCGCAACAGCAATTCTCGAGGTGCTGAAATCTTTCTCGATTCCCGATCTGAGCCTCAAATGGCCAAACGACATTATGTCAGGCCGCAAGAAAGTCGGTGGCATACTCATAGAAAACAATGTCAAAACTGCCAATTCGGTAGAATCCGTGATAGGAATCGGACTGAACGTCAATCAAACGAATTTTGACGGACTTCCTAACGCCGGGTCGCTCGGTCTAGTTTCGGGAAGGTTTTTTGAAAAGGACGAAATCTGCATCCACATCGCATCGGCGCTTGAAAGAAAATTCCAAAACTTCGAAAGTTCGCTTGATAGAATCTGGCAAGAGTACGAGCAAAATCTCTTCCGCAAAGGAAAACCAACGATGTTTCAGGACACGTTAGGGAGCCAATTCATGGGAATCATCTCAAAACCCACAAAAGAAGGCTTGCTCGAAATCTTGCTCGAAGACGATTCCACAAAAGCGTTCGGGATAAAAGAAGTGACGATGCTTTACTGATCGACCGGAAAATAAAGAGTGAAAACCGCGCCAAGTCCGGGTTCGCCTTTGGCTTCGATAAAGCCGCCGTGCGTTTGCATGATCTTTTTGCACAGCGCCAGACCAACGCCAGAACCTTTGTATTCGGCATGCGAATGCAGTCTGGTGAAAATGTTGAAGATGCTTTCGGAAAACTTCTGGTCAAAACCGATGCCGTTGTCGCTAACCGAAATCGCGTCGAAAAACTTCTCTGGCGCCGAAGGATTTACGTTGTTGCGCTTGCCCAGATAAGAAATCGAGATGTTGGGAGTCACTTCGGCTCTCGAGTATTTGATCGCGTTCGAGATCAGGTTCGAGAAAAGTTGTTTCAGCAAAAACAAAACGCCTTTTATCTCGGGAAGTTTGTCTACCAGAATCTCGGTTTGCCTTTCCACGACCAATTCCTTGAGTTCCTCGATCGTCTGATTCACCAATTCTGAAAGCTCGACAGGTTCAAAAGTGCCTTTCGTATGCTGGATTCTCGTGTATTTGAGAATGTCGATAAGCAACGTCTGCATACGATTGGCCGAATTGTTCATGCGAACCAACGAATCGAGCACTTCGGGCGAAATGTCGAGGTCTTTGGAAAGAAGTCGCGAAGCCATAAGCTGGATTTTACGCAAAGGTTCCTGCAGATCGTGGGTAGAAATCCAGTTGATGTTCTCGAGTTCGGAATTGGTTTCGGCCAGAATCCGGTTCAGTTCGAGATTGCGTCGGCCTTCTTCGGTAAGCAAAATAAGGCTCATTTGACGCTGCAACGAGTGAGCGTAGTTCGCCGCCGAATTGAGTTCGGGATTCTGCCACGGCTTACTTTGGTATTTGACGAATTCCTTCCAAAGCTCAAAAGACATGCGGGGCGACAAACCTTTGGCGTCTTTCACGATGGCTTTCGACGGATCGCCGGCCCAATGCACTTCGGTAACCGTTTCGGGCCTATACCAGATCACGCAATTGTCTTCGTTCGCGCCCAAAGAATGATAGATGATTCCTGGCACTTTCTGGCACAATTCGGGTTTGTCAGGCAAATGTCCCAACAACTTGTCCGTATAAAGTTGGCCACCGTTCGTGTAATGGAAAAGCCAGTTCGAAAGCTCGTTTATATCGTCGTTTTCGGGAACCAATCCGGCCGTAAAAATGTCGTCCCCGAATTTGATCGAAACTCCGCTGGCGTTGCAAAGATCGAGCAATTCCACGCATTCGATCACGCGGTTGAAAGCCTCAGATTTGGGCAATAGTCGCAGTGCGTTCAGTCGTTCCAGAGCCGCATTCGTCTTTCTCGAAACCTCGTATTCCTCATACGATTGTCGAACGTCGATTTGCGAAGTAAGGAAATTGCCCTGCAATTGGGCCGCCAGACGAATTTCGGGCGTAAGGTTTTTGGGCGAATAATGGTGGCAGGCGATAAGTCCCCAAAGTTTTTTCTGGTGGATAAGCGAAATGGTAAGCGTCGCTCCAACACCCATATTCTGTAAATATTGGATGTGGATAGGCGAGGTGCTTCTCAGGATCGAATGGCTCAGATCGAGATTTTTTCCGTGCGAGTCGTCTATCGTATAGATCGGAACCGGCGTATAACCAATGTCCGAAATCAATCTTAAAAGGTTCTTCAGATAAAGTTCGCGCGCCTGAACCGGAATGTCGGTATGCGGATAATGCAGTCCGTGAAACGGCTCAAGGTCGTCGCGTACGCATTCGGCAAAAACTTCCCCGTTGTAATCCTTGTCGAAACGGTACACCATCACGCGGTCGTAACCCGTGATTTCTCTCGTTCCTTCGGCCACCAACTGGCAAAGTTCCTTGAGCGTGTGCGTCTCGTTCATGTACGACAGAAACTGCGAAGTCTGGTCGTAAATACTAGACATCGGACGCTCGTTATAAGCGATAGGCTCGGCCTCGAGAATGATGATATTGCCGCTTTGATGAATCGAACAGCCAAAAATCTCGCCTCCCAAATCGAGTTTCAAAGGCGACGTCCACATGGCGTGACCCAGATATTCCCGAAGTTTCTCGAGTTGTTCGGATCCAAAAGCCGATTCGAACGACTTTCCTAGCAATTCACCGTGAGGCGTATGAATGTAATCTTTGGTATTGGCGCTGCAAAAATCGATAGCGAAATTTTCCGATTTCAGGCCAAGAAGGAAACCGTGGGGCTGGATGCTTCCGGGAATATGTATGGGTTCGTGCTCACAGTTGGTGAGGTTCACGAGTTCCCGGTTCACGATGTCCTTGATCTTCATCAGGCGCTCAGGTGTTTGTGGATAGCCTCAAAAGCGTGGTTCGCGCCGGCGATGATTGCATTTTCTTTTTCGGGAGTCGATGCATAAGCGGTCATTTCGTTCAAAAACGATTTCCACATGCTTCCCGTTTTGTTGCCGTAGCCCGAAAAATAAGTCGCTCCGGCATTTTCATCAAAGCCCAGATTCGCCTGGATGTTTTTCAGGATAAAGCGTCCGCCAAGCGTTGAACCTTCTACCACATAAGCGATTCCAAGGTTGAAAGCTTCATCGGCAGAATTTTCGAAAGGATTTTTTGCGTCAAGCGGATGCTCACTGCCAATGTGTTTCAGGTCGGAAGCAAGGTCTTTGGCTTTTTTTCTGTCGGACAAATCGGAAATTATATTGTCGATTTTCGGATGCACTTCAGATTCAAGAGCCGAAACCACTTCGTACATCAACTTGAGGTAATTGGCATATTCATTTGCGGTGACTTCTGGTTTCAATATCGCGGCCGAAACCGGAATTCTTTCCAAAGCCGTATGCGCTTCTGTGGTTTCACTTCTGAGTCTTTCCAAAAAGGAAACCGAGGCCGTAGTGTCTGTATTCATAAAGGATTAGGCGGCGTAAACGAAATTGTCTGCCGTAGTTTTAAAAGTATTCCAATCGATTTTCATGGCGTGCTCGATCGATTTTTTAAGGTTCGGGAAATTCCCCGATTTCTGTACGAAGAAATTCGCACCCAGGTTGAAACTTCTTTCAATGATGCCTTCGTCGTTTGAAGTCGTGAACATGATCACGGGCAATTTCGAGAAATTTTCGGTTTTTCGCACTTTTTCCAATACGTCGAATCCGTTAAGGCCAGGCATGTTTATGTCGAGAAAAACCAAGTGAGGTTTTGGCGGCGGATTGTCAAGTACTTCGAGCAAAGCCTCACCGCTGTTGAGCGTAACCAGTTCCACGTCTTGTTCAAGACTGTCGGTAACTTCCCGGAAGAACTCAAGATCCTCGAGATCGTCGTCGGTATAAAATATGGTAAGATTTGATGCGGGTTTCATTTTTTGTCGTGGTTGCATTGTTAACAAATATAGCCCATAAACCACTGTTCGGCTGTTACAAAATTCCCATTTGCGACAGAAATTACCAATTGTTCACCTTTCCTGGCTTATTCATGAACAATCCTGTCATATTGACCCCGGCACGATCTCAGACCCTACAAGGGCTGCTGGCGAAAGGAACGCGCGGATGAACGAGACCAAGCCCACGGCGCATGGCGCCCCGGCGGCCGACC
>JBCNQO010000011.1:0-10721 GCA_039592825.1 Flavobacterium sp. | reverse complement strand
AGTAAAGTTAGGTTTTTTGAACCATTAAGAAGTTAAGAATAGTTAAGGTTGGCCGTCTCCTGATTATCTTTGCCAAAAATTTTACTTATGACGCAAGACGTCGATTTCATTCCCGGGAATTATGGGTCGCTCGTGGCTTCGGGTCGCTTTGAATGGAGCGCGCCGAGCAATATCGCTTTGGTGAAATATTGGGGCAAGAAAGAGCCGCAGTTGCCCGCGAATCCTTCGGTGAGTTTTACTTTGAACAGTTCCAAAACGGTTACGGTTCTCGAGTTCCACGAGCGCGAAAACGACGGAAATTTTGCGTTCGACTTGCTTTTTGAGGGAAAACCCAAAGAAGATTTCAAGCCCAAAATCGCGAAGTTTTTCGAGCGTATCGAAGACTATCTGCCTTTTTTGAAGGACTATAAATTTACGATCGATACGCGAAACACTTTTCCGCATTCTTCGGGAATCGCTTCTTCGGCCTCTGGAATGGCGGCTTTGAGCGTGAATCTGATGAGTTTGGAAAAGACTTTGAACCCTGAAATGACAGACGATTATTTCTGGAAGAAAGCCTCGTTTTTGGCGAGATTGGGTTCGGGAAGCGCTTGCCGAAGCGTCAAAGGCGAAGTCGTGGTTTGGGGAAAACACCATGATATTCCGGGAAGTTCGGATTTGTTTGGCGTGGAATTTCCTTTTGAAGTCCATCCGAATTTCAAGAAGTATCAGGACACTATTTTGCTTGTGGAAAAAGGCCAGAAAGAAGTTTCGAGTTCTGTGGGACACGATTTGATGCACGGAAATCCTTTCTCTGAAGCGCGTTTTGCCCAGGCGAACCAAAGCCTGCACGACATTACGCCTGTTTTGCAGAACGGCGATCTGGAGCAATTCATCTCGATCGTAGAAAGTGAAGCTTTGTCTTTGCACGCCGTGATGATGACTTCTAAGCCATATTACATCCTTATGAAACCCAACACGTTGGAAATCATAGAAAGAATCTGGAAATTCCGACGCGAAACGGGAACGCCGGTTTGCTTCACTTTGGATGCAGGCGCGAACGTTCATGTGCTTTATCCCGAAAACGTTAGCGAAAAAGTTTTGCAATTTATTAAGGATGAATTGGTTGCGTTCTGTAAAAATGGAGAGTATCTTTGCGACCATATTGGTTCAGGCGCAGAATTAATTGACAATGGATAATTGACAATTGACAATTGCCTACCTTTACCGAGAATCTACGCCATACAGTTTTATGAAAGCCAATAATATAGCACGAGAAAAATCGTTCTCATTCACTTTGGATGTAATAGAAATCTATCGGATACTGACAAGCCGAAAAGAATTCGTACTTTCAAAACAACTATTACGTTCTGGAACATCAATTGGAGCTAACATCAGAGAATCCGAACACGCCGAAAGCAGGGCTGATTTTATCCATAAATTGTCAATTTCACTTAAAGAAGCGAATGAAACCGACTATTGGATAGATCTTTTGAGCAAATCTTCTTTCATTTCACAAGAAGAATTCCTCAAACTGAAAAATGCTATCTCTGAAATCCTCAGGTTATTGATTTCCATTATTAATTCGTCAAAGCAAAAATGAATTGTCAATTATTAATTGTCAATTATCAATTAGAAATATGAAAGGACCGTTATTTTACTCAAAAATCCTTCTTTTCGGGGAATATGGCATCATCAAGGATTCCAAAGGACTTTCTATCCCATACAATTTTTACAACGGCGCACTCAAGGTTTCGGACGAATTGACCGACGAAGCCAAAGCGTCTAACGCGAGTTTGAGCCGATTTGTTTACTATCTGGAAAATCTTCAGAATGAGCATCCGGATCTGGTTCAGTTCGAAATCGAGAAACTGCATCACGATATAGCCGAAGGCATGTATTTCGACTCGTCGATTCCGCAAGGTTACGGCGTTGGATCTAGTGGCGCCTTGGTCGCGGCGATCTACGACAAATATGCGAAGGACAAAATTACGGTGCTCGAAAATCTCACGCGTGAAAAGTTGCTTACGCTCAAGACGATTTTCGGACACATGGAATCTTTCTTTCACGGAAAAAGTTCGGGTCTTGATCCTTTGAACTCGTATTTGAGTATTCCGATTCTGATCAATTCTAAAGACCATATCGAAGCCACGGGCATTCCTGCGCAAAAAGCTACAGGACACGGAGCCGTATTTTTGCTTGACTCAGGAATCGTGGGCGAAACCGCTCCAATGGTGAACATTTTCATGGAAAACCTCAAGGACAAAGGTTTCCGTGCGATGATCAAAGACCAGTTCGTGAAATACACAGATTTGTGCGTCGAGAACTTTTTGGGTGGCGACATGAAATCGCTGTTCGCGAACACGAAACAGCTTTCGAAAGTCGTTTTGAACAACTTCAAGCCCATGATTCCCGAGCAATTCCACGGCATCTGGCAACACGGAATCGACTCGAACGACTACTATCTAAAGCTTTGCGGATCTGGCGGCGGTGGCTACATTCTTGGCTTCACCGAAAATCTCGAGAAAGCCAAAGCAGCTTTGAAAGACTACAAACTCGAAGTCGTTTACCAATTCTAGAACAAGATCGGAATTTTTAAATCCTTAAATTTTTCAATCTTCCAATACGTTTAAAATGCTCAACCGCAGGAACAGATTGCTCTTAAAAAAAATCTTGAGCATGTTCTCTGTGATTCGCGGCTACAACATTCCCGTTATTGCACTGGCGCAATATCTCGCGGCGATTTTCATTCTCTCGCCTCCCGAAATGCCGGCCTTGAAAGTGATGCTCGACGTGAACCTTTTCCTGTTGGTTCTGGCTTCGTCCATCGCGATCGCTTCGGGTTATATCATCAACAATTTCTACGATTCCGAGAAGGATTTGATAAACCGACCGAGAAAGTCGATGCTTGACCGTTTGGTGAGCCAAAAGACGAAACTCTACGTTTATTTCACGGCGAATTTTGTCGCGGTTTTTGTCGGATGGCTCGTTTCGTGGCGTGTTGCACTGTTCTACGCGGCCTATATTTTCGTGATCTGGTTCTATTCCCACAAGCTCAAAAAGTATCCGATAATCGGGAATCTTACGGCTTGTTTGCTCGCGATTGCACCGTTTTTCGGGATTTTGCTTTACTTCGGAAAACTCGATCCGAATAGTATGTTCAGGGCAAACCAACTCGAAATCATCATTTCTCACGCGGCTTTCCTGTTTTTGCTGCTGCTGATCCGCGAAATGACGAAAGATCTCGAGAATCTTCGCGGCGATTTCGCGACCGATTACAAAACGATTCCGGTGGTTTACGGAGAAAACGTCTCGAAGAAAATCATTACGGTTTTGTGTGCGCTCACGGTGATTCCGGTTTACACCTTGATTGAACTTTTCGACGTCGGTTACATGGACATTTACTTCTATTTGTGCCTGACTTTCCTGTTGTTTTTCGTGATTTTCCTGTGGCGATCAGATCGTCGGAAACAATTTCTGGCGCTTCACAACTGGCTTAAGTTCATAATCGTGGCGGGCGTTTTCTGCATTGTGCTTATCGAGCCTAGTGTTTTGTGGCACGGGAAAAAGATTTTGCTTTCGGGGATGTAGGAAACTTCGTTATTAGTTGTTACTTTCCAATCCGTTAGCCATACAAAAAATCAAACTTAAGATCAGCATGAAATTACGTTTTAAAACCGTCGTCATTTGCGCTGCATTACTTTTTATCATTGCTCTAAAAGGTAACGCCCAATTCAACATCAACACCAATCCATATTGGAATGGCGAAATTCATCTCACTGACGGTAGCATAAAAACTGGCATGGTCATGGTGCCTAATTCGTCCAAAGAAAACTACATAGCGTTCAGATCGGCCGAAAACGGAAAGAAGGAAACAATCAAGCGAAAAGAGATAAAGTCGATTAACGTGACCTCGCCAAATGGCGCAAAATACTTTTACGAAAATGTGCCGGTCGTAATCACATTCAGTGGAGAAACATCATACACCACTTCTTTGCTCATGATCTACAAACAGAATGATCTGGCGAAATTCTACGTTGAGTCCGGCACTTACAAGATCGATCCCAAAACGAATGAGATGTACACTCAATACACTTACGTTCAAGGGAAAGACCTTCCAAGTGTCCAATACTACATCCACAAGCGAGGAGAGGAAAATACTTTTATTCTATGTATGACAGGCGAAGGACTTGGTGGCCTGAATTCCAAACTTAGGAAAAGCGCTCAAAGGCACCTCACCGAAGACGCGGCTCTCTTAAAAAGAATCATGGACAAAGAACTTGGCCACCGTGATATCGTGGCAATCATTGACACCTACCTGGAATCTACCAAAGGGCTTTGAAAATAAAACCGCTCTAAAAAGCAGCAGTTCAAACGCTGGCAGTTCGGCAACAAAAGCTTCTAACCGTAAATCGTTTGTTCTTACGTATCTTTGCAAAAAATTTCAGCATGGACAAGCCGAACCAGAACAACAAGCGTTTCGACAAAAGCAAAGCCAAAGACGGCAAGACGAATTACTTCAAGCCAAAAGGCGAATCGAAACCGGCGTTGCCAAAACGTGCGCAAAAGCCTAAGAAGGAAACTCCCGCGGCCAAGCCTGTAAAGGATTCGGACGAGATTCGTTTGAACAAGTACATCGCGAATTCGGGTGCTTGTTCGCGTCGTGATGCCGACATCTACATTTCGTCTGGCAACGTGAAAGTAAACGGACAAGTCGTGACTGAAATGGGTTATCGCGTAAAACCGGGCGATGTCGTGAACTTCGACGGCGTACAGATAACTCCGGAGCGCAAGGAATACGTGCTTTTGAACAAACCCAAAAACTTCTCGACTTCTGGCGATGAGGAAAAAGGTTCGGCAAACGTATTCGACTTGGTTCGTGCCAGTGGTGTGAACAACCTGAAACCGATCGGTCGCATGGACAAAACCACGACGGGATTGCTGCTTTTCACGAACGATAACGATATGGTCGTAAAATTCGGGAAACCGGGTCAGAAATCTTTCAAGATCTATCAGGTGTCGCTTGACAAAAACCTCAAATTCGAAGACCTCGAGAAAATTTCGGGCGGCGTGCAATTGGACGAACACCGACTTTTCGTAGACGAAGTAAGTTATGTGGAAGGCGAGGCCAAAACCGAAATCGGGATCAAACTGCGCACGGCCAACGTAAAAGTGGTTCGCGCCATTTTCGAGAAATTCGGATACAAAGCCGTAAAAGTCGACCGCGTTTTCTTTGCCGGACTCACCAAAAAGAACCTTCCGAGAGGCAATTGGAGATTCCTGACCGAGCAGGAAGTGATCAATCTTAGAAATTCCTAGTCAATCAAATTTTCGTGGCTTGCCGTTCGTCTGAACCAAAAAGTTAGTGATGCGTTTCCAAAACGTCATTGCAACGTTACCAACTTTACCAAAAGGTTTCCGATTTGAAAAAAGCCAACATTTTCAAGCCTTTACACACTTAACACCGATTTAAAGAAAGGTCGAATCGATAAAAATTCGATAACGGGAAATGCTTGAATCGAGGCTCTAAGCCGAAGTAGTTTTGCGGAAAACAATCCAACATTTCTGCAATGAAACAAAAAGTACTTCTGCTAGGAACGGCTTTTTCGATTTTGGGCGCTTTCGGATACGCTTCGGGACGAATGTTCTCGTACGCCACGCCAAAGCCGGTCGAAAAAACCGAGGTCGCCACAACTACTAAAGCGACAAAATCAGCCATTTCCGCAACCGCTTTCGATCCGATCGAGACGAATATCTTCGCCGCCGGAAGCAACTGGAAATTCAACGACCAAGGCCAGGATCTGGGAACAGCCTGGAAAGATTCGGCTTACGACGACGCCAACTGGGCAAACGGGAATTCGCCACTTGGTTACGGCGATTCGGGCATGGCGACGACTTTGACTTTTGGTCCGAGTTCATCCAACAAATATCCAACTTACTATTTCAGAAAGACGATTGACGTGGCCAATGGCGCTTCGTTCGACGATTTGAAATTCTCGGTACAACGCGACGATGGTGTCGTGATTTACGTAAATGGCGTCGAGGCGATCCGCTCGAACATGCCAACGGGAACGATCACCTATGATATGTATTCTGCCGAAACGATTGACGGTGCGGCCGAAACGGCTTGGAACGATTACGTGATCCCGAACTTGCTTACCGACGGACAAAATGTGATTGCGATCGAATTGCACCAAAGAAGTGCGTCGAGTTCAGACATTCGTTTGGACGTGAAATTGGACGGACTTTCTGACGTTGACCCTGTTTTGGTTGCCGAGAATTCGTCTTGGAAATACCACGATTTGGGCGAAGATCTTGGAACTGCCTGGCAAGCTTCGAACTACGACGATGCCAACTGGTTGAGCGGAAATGCACCGCTTGGTTACGGCGATCCGGGTATGGCGACTACTTTGTCCTTCGGGCCGAGTTCATCCAACAAATACCCGACTTACTACTTCAGAAAGCACATCAACGTGCCATCCGCGGAAGCGTTTCACCAATTGAAGTTCCGAATCATGCGCGACGACGGTGTAATAGTTTACATCAACGGCGTCGAGGCGATCCGTTCGAACATGCCTTCCGGAACCGTTACTTATAACACATATTCTGCCGAAACTATCGACGGTGGTGCAGAAACGACGTGGAACGAATATATCGTGCCGAACACTTTGGTAGACGGAAATAACGTGATCGCCATCGAATTGCACCAAAGAAGCGCCTCGAGTTCAGACACGCGTTTGAACGTGAGCGTAGAAGGTTTGCCAGAACCAACTGCCGAGCCAGATCCTTACGTGGTTAGCGAATATCCGATCGTAAAAGATTCCCAGTGGAAATATTCTGATTCCGGAACGAGCTTCGACGGACAAAACTGGTTCGCGGCTTCGAATGACGTTTCTGAATGGGCTCACAATTATGCGCCAATGGGTTACGGTGATCCGGTGAACACGATCATTTCTTTCGGACCGAACGCGACCAGCAAATATCCTACGACTTATTTCGTGAAGGATTTCAACGTGGCCGATTTGTCTGATGTTTCGGATATGATGGAACTTGGCGTACGCCGCGACGACGGCGTTATCGTTTACGTGAACGGTGTTGAAGTCGCTCGCTCGAACATGCCGACTGGAACAGTTTCTTACTCGACTTTGGCTTCGAGCAACGTAAACAACATAGACGAGAACATCTATTGGACATATCTGATTCCGAAAACGGCTTTGGTGGCTGGCGTGAACAGAATCGCGGTGGAGCTTCACAACGATGCGGTTACGAGTTCCGATATGCGTTTTGACTTGTATCTGAAAAATTACGTTGATCTTTCGATCGACTGCAACGACGACCATATTTCTTGCTTTACGTCTATCCAACCAACGGCCCAAACTCCGGTTTTGATCTATCCGCAGGAGCACAAATTCCAGCTTTTGTTCAAGGAAGGCGACACTTATATGTCTCAGACAGAAGCCAACCTTACGACTGTTCCGGGCTTGCACGATTACACGGCTTATATCGGGATCAACAACAGCAGCACGAACGGTTACCTTTCGGTGAACCACGAAAACAATCCTGGTGGCGTTTCGATTTTGGATCTTCATTTGGACCAAACTTCGAACCTTTGGACAGTGACCGACACAAGAGCTGTCGATTTGTACAACAACGTATTGGTTTCTACGACTCGTAACTGTTCTGGTGGCGTGACACCTTGGAACACGGTAGTTACAGCCGAAGAAACAATGAACTCTGGTGACGCGAACAACGATGGCTATCAGGACGTGGGCTGGCTTGTGGAAATCGATCCGGTTACGGCAAAAGTGCGCGATTACGGAAACGGTCAGGAGAAACTTTGGGCCATGGGACGTATGAACCACGAAAACGTTGTGATCTCTGCCGATGGAACAACAGCTTACTACGGTGAAGACGGCGGAACACATTGCGTCTACAAATATGTGATGGACACGCCGGGCGACTTGAGAAACGGAACGGTTTACGTGTTGAAACTCAATTTGCCGCTTTCGGGACAAGATCCTAGCAGCTCGACTGGTGTTTGGGTAGAAGTTCCGAACGATACTCAGGCAGACAGAAACAATATGGGATCTGTAGCTTCGGCCGTTGGCGGAACAAGCTTTAACGGTGTGGAAGATGTGGAAATCAATCCGGTAACAGGAAACGTGTATTTCACGGCAAAAGGTTTCGACCGTATCTACGAATTCAAAGACAACGGAATGACATTCTCTGATTTCCAGACGTTCGCCGGCGGAAAATCTTATGTGATCGACACGGCAAACGGTTCTTTCACAGAACCATGGGGCGACGGAAACGACAACCTTACTTTTGACGACCGCGGCAACCTTTGGGTTTGTCAGGACGGCGGTTTGAACTATATCTGGATGCTTACGCCAGATCACAACCAAGCACAACCAAGAGTAAAACTTTGGGGATCGATGCCAGCCGGATCTGAGCCGACAGGTTTGAACTTCTCTCCAGACCACGTTTACGGATTCTTCTCGATCCAGCACCCGAACGGTTCGAGCCAGCCGCAAACCGACGTTACCGGAAACCAGGTTACGATCAACGCTTCGGCTTCGCTTGTGTTCTCGAACGAAAACCACATCGGACTTTCTGTAGAAGACATCACGGCATCGAACAAGAACCGCGTTTACCCGAACCCGACTGGCGGCCAACTTTTCATCGAATTGGCGAACACCGTAGTTGGAAAAGCGAAAATCCAGTTGGTTGATCTGACAGGAAAAGTCGTGTATTCGGCAAACGATGTCCAGATCGAAAACGGATCGCAACGCATCGAACTCGACGTGACGGCTTACATCAAGAAAGCGTCGGTCTACATTTTGAAATTGGAAGTCGACGGCAAGTCGGAATCTTTCAAAGTGCTTACCAAATAAGAATTTTGTTCACATACAAACGGCAAAGTCAGGGGAAATTCGTTTCCCCTACTTCCGTTTTATAAAACTGACGAAAATGTCAAGAATCTACACGGGAATTTTGCTGCTGATTTTTTGCAGTGGCTTTTCCCAAATACGATATCCTTCGCCAAAAGCCGGAAAAGTATACACTTCCGTGACCGCCGCGATTGCCGAGGACACAAAGGCGAAACAGCTCAACCTGCGCGACACCCAAACGTTTTTTATCCCGAACCAGATCGCGACCTTGACAGAATTGCGATTCGTGAACCTCATGAACAATTACGTCGAATTCTGGGAACCGAGTTTGTTCGAGCTTCGGAAATTGGAGGTTTTGGACTTTCGGTTCAATGCCCTGAAATATGTTCCGTCGGACATCAAAAAGTACACAAAACTGACTAAACTCGACTTGGCGAACAATTACCTCACGTCGCTTCCGGACGAAATCGGAAAACTCAGGAAAATCGAGGATCTGCATTTGTCGGCCAACCAATTGACTGCGCTTCCGGATGCAATCGGAAATTGTAAAAAATTGTCGGTACTCGATTTGGAATACAACCAATTGCACGCGCTTCCGACTGGCTTTTTTGATTTGAAAAACCTGCGTTCGCTGAACCTCGGTTACAACCAATTCTATGAGATTCCCGGAAATTGGAATCGCTTGAAATCATTGGAAATATTGAATCTCGAATTCAACCAAGTACGCATTTTACCGAAAGAACTTTTCGAGCTCAAAGCCTTGAAATCACTCACTTTGAGCCACAACGCGATTATTGAGATTCCGTCGGAAATCTTCAAAATGCCGAATCTCGAGTTGCTGATTTTGTCCCAAAATGACATCAGGAAACTTCCCGCCGAAATTCCATCGGATTCCAAATTAAAAACCTTGATTCTGAACGGAAACCCGATTTCGAAAACCGAGATTTTGCGTGTTAAGAACGCGCTTCCGAATTGTCGCATTTTAGCCGATTGACCATGATACCCAGAAAAGATATTGCCCTTTTGATCCTGTTTTTTGTTGGAATCGCCACGCTTTGGTTCAGTTCCAACTCGTTCGCGACCGACGAGAATTATCGTCCCGTGAACACTTTCGTGACCGTCGCCACAGACGATCTTTTGGAATCTGTGACGGCTTTGGACGCCGCGGCGCGCGCTTTCCACAAGAATCCGCAATCGGCACAAAACGTGAAGAACGCCATTGCCGAAACGCGTCTGAAATACAAGAAAATCGAGTTTTACCTCGCATTCTATTACCCCGAATTCACCACCGGATTTTTGAACGGCGCGCCACTTTTGCAAACCGAATCCGAAGCCAATGTGACCAACGTGAAAGATCCCGAAGGCTTGCAAGTGTTGGACGAAATGGCCGGAGCCGACGACAAGGAATTGGCCGAAGAACGCAGCAAACTCGTGGTTTTGAGCCGGAAATTGGTGCAGAGTTACGGCATTTTGCACCGCGGTCTAAAGCAGCGCAATTTTGCCCAATACGGTGAAATCGATGCGATGCGCTTGCAGTTGATTAGGATTTTTTCGCTTGGAATTACAGGTTTGACACGCCCGGAACTTTGAACGGGATTGGCGAATCGGCCGCGTCTTTAGAAGGAATGCAGGCTTTTTTCCAAGGTCAGTCCGATCAAAAATTTTATGCCGATATCGACTCGCGTTTTTCCAAGGCGATTGCTTATCTGAAAGCGAATCCCGATTTCGAAACTTTCGACCGACTGGAATTTTTCAAAAACCACATCGATCCTTTGTACAAAGCGCTCGGTGAAACCGGATTGGCCAAAAATCCGGACATTTCACTCGAGAAATTTTCTTCGTGGAATCCGA
>JBCNQO010000109.1:0-5920 GCA_039592825.1 Flavobacterium sp. | reverse complement strand
GTTCGAGATGGCCGGTTCGAGCAAGCGTTTGTAGCTGTCGGCGATGGCTTTTTCGAGTTGGATCGCCGTTTCGCGTTTGTTCTTGATGACCGAATTTTCCATCATATCGAGCGCCTCGTCTTTGTCTATATCGACCGAAAGCTTGATAAAACCTTCGTTCTCGGCTCGCAACATGGCCAAAAGTCTATGCGCCGGCGCTTTCGTGAGCGATTCTTTCCAGTCAAAATACTGGCTGAACTTTTTGGCGTTCTCGTCGTCTTTTTTGGTCTTGACGACTTTGGTCGAGATTTCGGCCTTGCGCTGGAACATTCTTCTCAAGGTTTTCCTGATGTAAAGATTCTCGGAAACCCATTCGGCGATGATGTCGCGCGCACCTTGCAAAGCCTCGTCTTCGTTGGCCACGTTCTTGTTGAGATACTTGGACGCGATATAGTCAATATCGTCTGAATTCTGTGCCATAATGATTTTCGCGAGCGGCTCCAGACCGTTTTCTCTCGCGGTATCGGCTTTGGTCTTTTTCTTCTTTTTGAACGGCAGATAATAGTCTTCGAGCTCGTTCAGGTCGAAACTTGCGGCGATCTTTTTGGAGAGTTCGGGCGTCATCGCATTCTGTTCGGTGATCGATTTTATGATTGCGTCTTTTCGTTTGATGATAGTATCGAATGATAGCACCAATTTTGCAATCTGCTCAATCACAACCTCGTCGAGATTGCCCGTCATGTCTTTTCTGTAGCGCGAAATGAACGGAATCGTGCAGTCTTCGCTCAAGAGTTGTACAACGTTCTGTATGGATTTGGCCGGAGCCTGTACTTGCTGGGAAATGAATTCGATGTTGGTCATTTACTTTAGAGTCGGGATGATAGATGATAGACGGATAGATAATAGACTTTAGAGCCAAGAGTCAAGAACCAAGAGTCAAGATTGGAACGCTAACTTTGACTTGAACAGCATTTGATTTTACACCGACTTTTTACCTTTTTCTTGTTTTGAAACCGATGCTTTACCCCGGATGGAAGCGGCAGCCTTTTGCAGGAAAAATGCTGGTTTTACCAATTTGGGACAGCGACCACAGGAAGCTCGTCTCCAAATTGAGTAAAACCGGATTTTTGCCAGAAAGCTACAGCGGACAGCCGAAATCGGGTACAAATTAAAAGAATTGGAAATCGAATTCGGCCAGTGTTGAAAACTAAAAAATCCGCCGGGAATTACCGACGGATACTGGTTTTATGTTTTGGGAGCTTACAAACAGACGATTTTGCCGACTCTCGTGGCGTGGCGTCCGCCTTCGAATGCTGTCGTTAAAAAGTGTTCAACCATTTCTACGGCTTGCGGAATCGAGGTGAAACGCGCGGGCACCGAGATGATGTTGGCGTCGTTGTGGCGGCGGCACAGATCGGCAATCTCTTTGGTCCAGCAGATCGCGGCGCGCACGTTTTGGTGTTGGTTGGCCGCCATGGCGATTCCGTTTCCTGTTCCGCAGATCACGATGCCGAAATCGGCTTTGCCTTCGCTCACGTCCTGGGCAACGGGATGTCCGAAATCCGGGTAATCTACACTCGCTTCGGAATCTGTTCCGTAATTGGTGACCTCGTGGCCGAGTTGCTGCAGTTTCGCTACGATCGCTTTCTTGTAGTCGGGTCCGGCGTGGTCATTTCCTATGGAAATTTTCATTCTTTTTGGGTTGTGAAGTTCGTTCGCGCAAAGATACTTATTAAATGGGATGTTTTCGGAAACACGGACGTTGCTTCGTATTGAAAGCGTCTATGGAATCTGGAAATTAACAGCAGAAATGTTTATTGTTAATTCCATTTTGTAAGTGACTGAAAATCAGTTAACCTTAAATTAACATTGATTGTTGAAAACCTTTCGGCAGAAAATTGCAAAATTTTGGTCGATGGCTCGGAAATTTTTACAATCAGAAATAGGAATGAAAAATCAAAATGAAGTTTCGTGGATTTTTGGAAAAGTTTTCAAGGCTCGCACCACGCGATATCAACAATGTTCACAAATGGTATTTTTTGACAAAACCACTGTATTTTCAATTGTCAACAACTGTTAATCAAAACTTAAAAAAATCTGGAAATGAGGTTTTTAGATTGCATTTACTATGTTAACAAATCGTTATAACAAAGTAAAATAAGGATTCCAAACGCGGGCCAAAAAATTTATTCCACCAATTAACATCCCATAATAACCATCAAAAATTTTAAATTTTAAAAGAAGATTTTTTTTTGTTTTTAATGAATGTTGAAAAGTGTTTTCTCTTTTTGGATTTTCAGATCGGCAGAGGAACCAATCGACTGGAAAGTACTGTCTCTTGATTGGATCGGTTTGTATTTTCGGTTTCAAGGGAAACTCAGGAACTTTGGATCTCCGGCACTCAGGAACTCTCTAGACTATTCTCAGCGAATGCCCGCCTTTGAGTTCCTCGAGTATGTTTTGGACGATATCGGAGTCGTTAGGATGGATCTTGAGTTTGATGCCACCGAACGCGATCGAGTAGAAAGGCATGACCGACGCCGTGGCCTCGTTCTCGAAAAAATAGTGCAAGCCTTCCTGGTCGAGACGGTGTTTGAGGATCTCGATCTCGTGCGTGTAATGGAAAACGGCTATGGTGATGAAATTTTCCATAACTGGGCTTTTGGTGTCGTTTAAAGTTACGAATTCTTAGCGTTCGCCAATAAAAGTTATATTTTATTTAAAAGTAAAGCCACGGTAGGTCAATGGCTGCCGAATTCCGTAATTTCACGCCTAATAGATTATACATCAATGGCAAAAAAACAATTCAAACCGGGAAAGGGAAAACCGAAGGATTTTTCTACAAAGATCTTGAAAGTGCTCGCCCGGAATTCAAATAAAGCCTTCAATTACAAACAGATAGCGGCGATTCTAGAAGTAGACGATACCAAGAGCCGCAACGAGATAATTCGCGACCTGAAACTGCTCGCGGCCCAAAAGAAGATCGTGGAATCGGAACCCGGGAAATATCTCGTGAAAGCTGTAAGCCAGGATTATTACGAAGGAACGATTGACATGACGAGCCGAAAGACGGCTTTTTTCATTTGCGACGAATTCGAGGAAGACGTCTTTATCCCAACGAACAATCTGAATCGGGCTTTGGACAAAGACAAAGTTCAGGTTTATGTCTACAATAGAAGAAAAGGCAAACGTCCTGAAGGCGAAGTGGTTGAAATCCTAGAGCGTCACAAAACCCAATTCGTGGGCGTGATCGACATCCAGAAGAATTTCGCTTTCGTGTCTACGGCAAACCCGAAAATGTACACCGATATCTTCATCCCGAAAGAGAAATGGGGAGAAGCCAAAAACGGTGAAGTCGTGCTTGTGGAAATTGAAGATTGGCCAAAGAGAGCCGATTCTCCTTTTGGGAAAGTGATCAAAGTGCTTGGGAAACCAGGCGAACACGATACCGAAATCCACGCGATTCTCGCCGAATACGGGCTTCCATACGATTTCCCGATAGACGTGGAAGTGTATGCACAAAAGCTCGATACGTCTATTCAGCAATCGGAAATCGAGAAACGTCGCGACATGCGAAAAACGTTGACTTTTACGATCGATCCGAGAGATGCAAAAGATTTTGACGATGCGCTTTCTTTCCAGAAACTCGACAATGGCAATTTCGAAATAGGAATCCACATTGCCGACGTTTCGCATTACGTTCAGGAAGGCACGATTCTCGACGACGAGGCCTACAACCGCGCCACTTCGGTCTATTTGGTAGACAGAGTCGTTCCGATGTTGCCCGAGGTTTTGTCGAACTTTGCGTGTTCGCTTCGTCCGCATGAGGAAAAGTATACGTTCTCGGCCGTTTTCGAGCTCGATAACAAGGCGAATCTGGTCAACCAATGGTTCGGTCGCACCGTGATCTATTCCGACCAAAGATTCGCTTATGAGGAAGCGCAGCATATCATCGAAACCAAAAAGTCATCAATTCCTGAAACCATTTCTTTGACAGGCGAAGCTTACGAAGCGCCGAAAGACGTGACAGAAGCCGTTCTCAAACTCGACGAACTGGCGAAAATCATGCGTAGAAAAAGAATGGCAGACGGAGCGATCTCGTTCGATAAGGTCGAAGTCAAATTCAAGCTGAATGAGTCCGACGAACCTGTTGGCGTCTATTTCAAAGAAGCAAAGGACTCGAACCATCTTATCGAGGAATTCATGCTTCTGGCCAACAAGAAAGTCGCGGAATTCATCGGGAAACAGAAAAAGACTTTCGTCTACCGAATCCACGATGAACCCAATGAAGACAAGCTTATTGGACTTCAGGGCGTGATCTCTAAATTCGGTTACAGCATCGACTTCAGAAGCAAAAAGCACATTTCCCAATCGATCAACAAATTGCTTACCGACGTTCAGGGAAAACGCGAGCAGAACATGGTCGACACTCTGGCGATACGAAGCATGAGCAAGGCCAAATATTCGGTTCACAACGTGGGTCACTACGGATTGGCATTTGATTATTATTCGCACTTTACCTCGCCTATCCGACGTTATCCCGACGTGATGGCGCATAGACTTTTGCAGCATTATCTCGACGGCGGGAAATCGGTTTCCGAAGAAGATTACGAGGAAAAATGCGTGCATTCTACCGATATGGAAATTTTGGCGACCAACGCCGAAAGAGATTCTGTAAAGTACATGCAGGTGAAATACATGGCCGATCATCAGGATCAGGATTTCCTTGGCGTGATTTCTGGCGTTACCGAATGGGGAATTTACGTAGAGATCATCGAGAACAAATGCGAAGGAATGTGTCGCATAAGGGAAATAAAAGACGATTACTATACGTTCGACGAGAAGCAATATGCACTCGTTGGCGCGGTTTCACACAACACCATACAGTTAGGGGACGAAGTGTATGTGAAGGTCAAGAATGCCGATTTGGTCAAGAAACAGCTCGACTATCATTATCTGGGCAAAAAAGAAGATTACGAAGCCCAGAAAGCCAAAGCCGACCAGGAATCGGCAGCCAAATCGAAGAAAAAAACAAGAAACAACAATTTTACATGAAACGTTTATTTTTTACCGTGGCACTTTTTGCAAGCGCCGTCGGATTTGCCCAGGTTTCGAAAGATCCTGGAGATTTCAACAAAGTCAAGGTTTTTGACAGGATTTCGGCAGAACTCGTGCCAAGCGACGTGAACAAGGTCGAGATTACAGGAAAGCGTTCCAGCGAAGTGATTGTCGTAAACAAAAACGGCGAACTCAAACTTGGAATGCCTGCTACGAAACTGCTTCAGGGCGAAGAGATCGAAGCTAAAATTTACTACAAAGAAATCAAGAGTGTCGACGCCAGTGAAGGTGCCTACATTTCAAGCGGAAAAGCCGTAAGTGCCGCCAGACTTGAGGTTACGGCCAAAGAAGGCGCCGAGATCAAGTTAGAACTCGACTCGGAAATATTGAAAGTGAAGTCGGTTACGGGCGCGACAATCCGTTTGGGAGGAAGAGCTTCCGATTCTGAAGTCTCGATTGGAACCGGCGGAATCGTCGAGGCTAAAAATCTGGTTACGGAACGCACAGACGTTAGCATAAACGCTGGCGGTGAAGCCGAAGTGAACGCATCCAAATACGTGAAAGCGCGCACTAAAGCCGGTGGCGAGATCACGATTTTCGGCAAACCCGAGACGACTGACAAAAAATCAATTTTAGGCGGAACAATTACCGAACAGTGAGCAAATGGCGGGAAAAATTAACAGATTTGAAATTTCCCGCTATATTTGCCTATCACTTATTAGCCTATGATCGAAGATATTCTTGCCGCGATTCCTTTCGGATTTATTTTGAGCATAATGGTCGGACCGGTTTTCTTCGTCCTGTTGGAAACCAGTGTGGTCAAAGGCTTCAGGGCTGCGGTTTGCTTCGATTTGGGTGTGATGTTGGCCAAGGCCTTGGTGCT
>JBCNQO010000108.1:0-5984 GCA_039592825.1 Flavobacterium sp. | reverse complement strand
CAACCAAAGAATGGCCGACGTTCGCGAAGGGAAATTGCTCGTCCAGATGAGCGACGCCCAACGAAAATTGCGTGCCATCGAGGTTTTGTACAAAGCCAGCGAAGCCTATTTCAACTGGAAAAGAAGCGTGAACGAAGCCGACCTTTATAGCAGTTATCTGGGTTTTGCGAGTGTCCGTTTCAAAGGCGTAAAAACATTGATCGAACTTGGCGATTCGCCCGCGATTGACAGCGTAGAAGCCGGAATTACCGTGCGAAGCCGCGAATTGAATCTGGAAAATGCCAATCTCAAACTCGCCAAAGCGCGCCTGGAACTGTCGAATTTTATGTGGATCGAGGACGTGCCGGTTGAAGTGGGCGAAAACGTGAAACCCGAACAGGATTTGCTTTCGACTCTGGAAGAAACTTTGAGAACGAACCAGATGTCGGTAGACGTGAACCAACTCGACGCTCATCCGAAAATCCAGACTCTGGCCACGAAAGTTTCGATTCTCGAAGTGAACCGCAAACTCAAGGCGAATGCTTTGCTTCCGAAGTTCAATGTGGGTTACAACTATATTTCGGAACCGCGCTATTTCGATCAGGTCGAAGTGGAAGACTATAAGTTCAACGTGAATTTCTCGATGCCGATCTTCCTCAGAAAGGAACGCGGATCGCTGCGTCTGGCCAAGCTCAAGATCCAGGACGCCCAATTCGATTTGGGTCAGCAAAGGCTCGAACTCCGCAATAAAATCACGGCTCAACAGATCGAGATCCAGTCGTTGCGCAAACAGAAAAACCTGATCGACAACCTCGTAAAAGATTACACCACGATGCTTTCGAGCGAGGAACGTTTGTTCTCTTACGGCGAGAGCTCGATTTTCCTGATCAACTCGCGTGAGAACAATCTCGTGAATGCACGCTTGTCACAGATTGGCATGGAGAACCAGTTTTTTATGTCGAATGCCGCTTTGTTCAGGACTTTGGCGAATCCGGATTGATCTTTTAGACTATAGATAATAGACTTTGGAGCCAAGATCAAGAATTAAGAACTAAGAATCAAGATTGGTTTTAAGGCTGTAATCTAGTAACGACAAATGACTCTCAGACAAGACCTCACATCGACGATACTTCCTGAACAATTAACATTTTTTACAGATTTTCTGTAATTGCATCATCGCTTTTTTGCTTAGGGATGCATCAGCCCCTCCCCGTAAAGGCAAAGTTCGGCATCTCGCAAATATGGTATTTACAGAAAATCTGTACTTTTTGTTAAATGTTATCTGAAATTCACAAGCCATTTGTTGCCCTTTTCCTTTGACGCAAACTGTTAGAGTCGTGGCTTATCTTTTCACTATGCATCGACTTCAGCAAATTTCTGGTTCCAAACTTTTCGTCTTTCAGCTTTACCAATACCGCAAAAAAAATCCCTTCGTGTATAGCGAAAGGATTTGGAATTTGGGATTTGGAATTTCCCGATATTATTTTTCCAACAGAATCTCAAGAATCTTGATTGCGGCCTCGCTGATTTTAGTGCCCGGACCAAAAACTGCGGTTGCGCCCGAATCGAACAGGAATTGGTAATCCTGAGCCGGAATCACGCCGCCCACGATTACCATGATATCGTCCCGTCCGTATTTCTGCAATTCTTCTATCACTTGCGGAACCAGCGTTTTGTGACCCGCCGCGAGAGACGAAACGCCCAGGATGTGAACGTCGTTTTCCACGGCTTGTTTCGCGGCTTCGGCCGGCGTTTGGAAAAGCGGCCCGATGTCTACGTCGAAACCTACGTCGGCATAGCCCGTTGCCACTACTTTTGCGCCACGGTCGTGCCCGTCCTGACCCATTTTGGCGATCATGATTCTCGGGCGTCGGCCTTCACTTTTGGCAAATTCGTCGGCCAATTCGCGGGCTTTCGCGAAACTCTCGTCGTTCTTGATTTCCTTGCTGTACACGCCGCTGAAAGATTTGATTTGTGCTTTATAACGTCCGAAAACAGACTCGAGCGCGTCTGAAATCTCGCCCAAAGTCGCGCGGTTTCTGGCCGCCTCGACCGCGAGTTCGAGCAAATTGCCTTTTCCGGTCTTCGCCGATTCGGTCAAAGCCGATAGACATTGGGCCACTTTTACGGCATTTCGTTCAGACTTGATTTTTTCCAGACGTTCGATCTGTTGTTTTCTGACCAATTGGTTGTCCACATCCAGAATATGCAGCGGATCTTCCTTGGCCAGACGGTATTTGTTCACGCCAACGATCACGTCTTGTCCGCTGTCGATCCTGGCTTGTTTGCGCGCCGCGGCTTCCTCGATTCTCAGTTTCGGGATTCCGGCCTCGATGGCTTTGGTCATGCCGCCGAGTTCTTCGACTTCTTCAATCAACGCCCACGCTTTTTCGGCGATTTCCGATGTCAATTTCTCGACATAAAAACTGCCTGCCCAAGGATCGACGGTTTTGGTGATTTTGGTTTCTTCCTGAAGGAAAAGTTGGGTATTTCTTGCGATTCTGGCCGAAAAGTCGGTTGGCAGCGCAATGGCTTCGTCGAGCGCATTCGTGTGCAAAGACTGTGTTCCGCCGAAAGCCGCAGCGGCCGCCTCGATCGCGGTTCTGGCCACGTTGTTGAACGGATCTTGTTCAGTTAAACTCCAGCCCGAGGTTTGGCAATGCGTCCGCAAAGCCAGCGATTTCTCATCTTTCGGATCGAACTGTTTTAGCAATTTGGCCCACAACATGCGTCCGGCGCGCATTTTGGCGATTTCCATAAAGTGGTTCATCCCAATTGCCCAAAAGAACGAAAGTCTCGGCGCAAAATCGTCTATTTTCATGCCCGCGGCCAAACCGGTGCGGATGTATTCCAAACCATCGGCTAAAGTATAGGCAAGTTCGATATCCGCAGTAGCGCCAGCCTCTTGCATGTGATAACCCGAAATCGAGATCGAGTTGAATTTTGGCATTTTCTCGCTCGTAAACGCGAAAATGTCGGCAATGATTTTCATAGAAGGCGCCGGCGGATAAATGTAGGTGTTGCGCACCATGAATTCCTTGAGGATGTCGTTCTGGATCGTTCCCGACAAAAGTTCCGGCTTCACGCCTTGTTCCTCGGCAGCGACGATGTAGAACGCCATGATGGGCAAAACCGCGCCGTTCATGGTCATGGAAACCGACATCTCGTTTAACGGAATCTGGTCGAACAAAACTTTCATGTCCTCGACCGAATCGATTGCCACGCCCGCTTTCCCAACGTCGCCCACGACTCTTTCGTGATCGGAATCGTAACCGCGATGCGTCGCCAGATCGAATGCGACAGAAAGTCCTTTTTGTCCGGCGGCGAGATTGCGTCGGTAAAAGGCGTTGCTTTCCTCGGCCGTCGAGAATCCTGCGTATTGGCGAATCGTCCACGGGCGTCGAACGTACATCGTAGCGTAAGGTCCGCGAAGGTTTGGAGCGAATCCGGCCGCGAAATCGAGGTGTTCGAGGTTTTCTGTGTCGGCTTCGGAATACGTCGGCTTGACCGAAATGCCTTCGGCGGTTAGGAAACTTTCGTCGTCTTGCTTCGTATTTTCGGCCTTTTTCGGCGCCAATGTAATATGTTGAAGATTTTTGCGCATCTTAATTCACTGTAAAAGTCCTTGTCATTTGCGTTCTCGCGAACCAGTTGCCTTTTTTTCCGGCTCTCCATTGAGGTGCAGACGACAACACGCGTTTGAGTTCTGTGCAATCGGCGGCACTGGTTGTCGCGTCGCACTTTATGAACGTCAGCAGGCCATCTGGCTCTACTATAAAATTTACCGTGAAAGTTCCTTTTCCTTTGAAATTCCTTTCAAAAAACGCATTGAGTCCACTTTCGCCTGCAATACATTCGGGTTTCAGGCTGACCTCGGCTTCGGGATAGATCGGATCGGGTTCTGGCGCCATGACCTGAATTGGAATCGTGAACATCGTACGGACTTTTCTGCCTTGGTGTTCTCCGGGCGACCATTTTGGCGATTTGTTGAGTACGCGGATCGCTTCTTCCCCTGTTCCGAATCCCATATCGCGAATGATCTTGACGCCCGTGACCGAGCCGTCCTTTTCGATTACGAAACTCGCTATCACCCTACCTGATTGCAGTTCCGGATGATTGGGCGCATGGTAGTTGTTGGCGATAAACCTGTAGAATTGCTGGATGCCGCCAGGAAATTCAGGCTTGACCTCAATCCCGGCTATGTTTTGTGGGGTATCGTCGTCGTTGGCCGCCGCGACTTTCGGAAGCTCTCCTGACTTTTGCGTGTTTTGGGCCGATAGTTGCAAGGTTGCTATACAACAAAGGGCGATAAGTAGTTTCATTTCGTGTTGGCTTTTGTTGTTATAGGAAAGTCGATTGGCAAAGTGTAGACGCAACGCACGATTTTCTTGTTCTGGCGCGCCGGTTTCCAGTTGGGCGACATTTTTAGAACGCGCGTCATTTCTGATGAAATTGCAACATCTTTTTCGCCCAAGACGTTGATATCACTGAGTTTTCCGTCTTTCTCGACTATAAAGCTCACGATGATTTTCGCTTTGAAATTGGACGAAGGCTTCACGTAATTTTCGTCTACGAACTTATAAAAAGCGTTAATTCCGCCTGGAAATTCGGCCGACTCTTCTATTCCTGCGCTAGTGTAAATCGTGTCATCACTTTCAGAAGTCTGGGCATTCGCCCGAAGCGCAAAAACCAAAATAATAACAAGGTTGACTATTTTTTTCATGACTGCGGATCGTTTTCAGATTCCAATCGCTCCTGCTCCAATTTTTCGGCCAATCGCTTTTCTACCAAAGGCGCGAACAACGTTTTTTTGGCTTTCTGTTTTACGAACGGATACAACTCCAGATCGTCTTTCATGCGGTCGGCTTTGTTTGGGTATTTGTTGGTTCCGATGAGGATTTCTTTTCCCGAATCGAACAACGCTTGCTCTTTTTCGGCCGATTCCTTGACTTTTCGCTGGATCGATCCGTCTTTGAGTTTGGCTACCAATCCGCCTTCGGATTCCAATTCCTTGAACAGAACCAAGGCTTGGTTGGCGAGCTGTTGCGTGAGGTTTTCTATGTAATAAGCGCCGTCTGACGCATTCGAGACTTTGTCGAAATAACTCTCATTCTTGAGTACCAAAAGTTGGTTTCTCGAGATCCTTTCGCCGAACTCGTTGCTTTTGTGGTAAAGCGCGTCATAAGGCAAATTGCAGACTGCGTCGGCCGAACCCAGGATTGCGCTCATGCATTCGGTCGTGGTTCGCAACATGTTCACGTTGTAGTCGTACAGCGTTTTGTTGCGTTTGGTCGGAGTTGCTAAAATGTGGATTTTCGAGGTGATTCCGAAAACATCCGAAACCGAGGCGAACAAAAGTCTCAAGGCGCGCAATTTGGCGATCTCGAAGAAATAATTCGGCCCGACCGAAACTTGCACCAAGATGGTTTTGTCTATCGAAAGTCGGTTGAAGTATTCCGTGGCGTGGCACAAAGTATAGGCCAATTGCTGTACGATATTCGCTCCGGCGTTTTGGTAGATTCTGGCATCGACCGAGAATAATGACAGGTTTTTCGCTTGCGCGGACAACTTTTTGAGCGCCTCGTAATCGTCGGTTTTCCCGAACCAGTTTCCGTCTGAAACCAAATGTCCGACAGGATCGATCGAGACAAAAACCGTGAAGTCCTTTCCGTCAAGCGCTTTGTCTAGCTTCTGCACGAAATCGATTGAGAGAAATTTCAAATCGAAATAGAGCGTAAGGCCAGTAGAAGAAAGTTCAGACACGAGTTTTGTCACGTCGGTTTTCTCGTCGGCAATCACAAATCTCAGGCTTTCGGCTCCGCGGTTTACGGAATCATTGGCGCGTCTTGCCGACTTTTCGACGTCGAAAACAAAGATTTCCTGACAAACCAAAAAAGGATTTTTGGCCGAAACCGAATGCGAAATCGCGTCTTCGTCCTGGTGATAGAACGGGCGCACTTTGATGCCTTCTGGCGATTCCCAAACCAGGGTTTCGTTGAAATCGG
>JBCNQO010000107.1:0-5999 GCA_039592825.1 Flavobacterium sp. | reverse complement strand
AACGCATTTTATAGACGCGCTTCGCTTTAGACGCGCTTCGCTTTGGACTCGCTTTGCTTTGGACACGCTTCGCTATGGACTGCGGGACCGATTGCTCGGCGGAGTACAAAAGTACGTATTATTTGGACACGCTTAGCTTTGGACGGCAAGGTCTGGATTTGGAGACTTATGACTGGACTTTTTCGGGGTCGGGTTTTGCGTTTGTTTTGGCAAACGGAAAGTTTAACAATTTTTACAGATTTTCTGTAATCGAGTGATCGGTGAATTTTGTAGGGATACTGCATTGGCCCCTTCCCTGAAGGTAAGATCGGGATTTTGGGAATAGGGTCATTATAGAAAATCTGTACTTTTTGTTAAAAGATTAGCTATGGAGATTTGATACAAAATCTGCTACTATATAAGTAGATGCTAACATTTCTTATTCCTGCCACTGCAACCGCCGCTGCAACTGCAACTGCAGCTTCCACTGCCACTCCCGTCAACCACCAAATGTGAATTCCGTACCTTTGGCCTAGCCCCGATACAGCGGATTAGCCTTTTGAAAAAGCGGCCCGCGTTTGCCCCAAAACCAAAGCGACCAAAGGAAGCTCTTGGTTTTGGGCTGCAAACGCAGGCCGGTTTAAGAAAGCTAGCAGCGGCAGCGGGAAATTGCTACAAATGAAAAAAATACTGCTACTTTCGGACACTCACGGTCATATCGATGACGTGATGCTTAAATATGTTTCACAGGCCGACGAGGTCTGGCACGCGGGCGATATCGGCAATCTGGCCGTTACCGACGCAATCAAGGCGGTAAAACCGTTGCGCGCCGTTTTCGGCAATATCGACGGAGCGGCGGCCCGACTGGAATTTCCGCTCAATAACCGTTTTTTGTGTGAGGACGTCGACGTGTGGATAACGCATATTGGCGGTTATCCCGACAAATACAACCTTGAGATCCGGGACGAATTGAGGAGAAATCCTCCTAAAATCTTTATCTGTGGTCATTCTCATATTCTGAAAGTTATGTTTGACAAAAAGTTAGGTTTGTTGCACATGAATCCCGGTGCCGCCGGGAAAAGCGGGTTCCATCAGGTGCGCACGATGTTGCGGTTTGTTATTGATGGAACGGATATTCGGGATATGGAGATCGTGGAGCTCGGGAGGAAATAATTGACAATTGATAATTGACAATTCATGGTTAATGATTGTTGATTGGTAATTGCTTCCTTTGCTCTTAGATGTTTTTCTTTTTTAAAAGGTTGTAAGGGATTTCATATTTTTTTCTGTTTGGTTTTTGCTATATCGATTTCGTGATTGATGTGTTTGATGCCTCTTTTTTTTAGGATTGGAATCAGGTTGGGATGACTATCTCTATTGTCGTTCCAAGGCCTGGTTTGCTCGAGATGGCGACTTTTCCTTTCATCGACGCTACTCGGGCTTTGATTTGCGTGAGCCCAAAGCCGTCTGGTTTGGTGGTGTCGAAACCTTTTCCGTTGTCTTCTATCTTCACGTTTATCTCACCATTGGCTTTCAATGAAAGGTTGGCTTTTGTCGCGCCCGAATGCTTGATGACGTTGTTCAGCAATTCGCTGGTCACGAAGTAAACCTTGGTTTCGAGCGCTTCGTCGTAACGCTTGACCGAACCGTCGTCTTTGTAGGAGAATTCTAGGTTTGGCGTCGAGAACTTTTCGCAAAGGTCTTCGAGTGCGTAGGCCAATCCGAATTTTACCAAAAGCGTCGGGACGAGTTCGTGTGAAAGGTCGCGTACCTTGTCGTGGGCTTCCTTGAGGATTTTGCGCGTTTTAGCGATTTCTTCGTTGTTGCCTTGTTGGGCCGAAAAAGCCGTAAGTTGCAATCCGGCAGAGGAAAGCAAAGCCGAGATGCTGTCGTGCAGTACGGCAGCGATTTCTTTGCGTTCGGTTTCCCGGGCGTCGAGTGTGGTCGAGAGCAGGCGCTGGCTGGTTTCGGTCTCGATTTCAATGAGCTTGTTCCTTTGCTTGAGCTTGCTGTTCTGGTAAAAGAAGTAGAGCAAGATGAGCGTCAGGGCAAAAACGGCTGCCACGATATAGAAAACCTGCAGGTCGCGCTGTCTTTTTTCGGTTTCTTTTTCTACCTGATAACGCGTTTCTACGTCGCGTATCGAGCTATTGACTTCTTCTCCGTAAGTGTCGCCCATAAGATCCATAGCCTTCTCGGCGTAATCGTAAGCTTCCTTGTAACGACCCAATCCGTATAGAATACCTGAATAAGTGTAGTAACGGTCGCCCGTGTCGAATGAGACGGTGTCTTTTTCAAGCAGGAACAATTGGTCGTAAAGTTTCTTGGCACTCGCAAAATCTTTCTGGTCATAATAGACAGCCGATCGATTGCTCAAAGCGTCGGTAAGCCCTAATTTGGAATTCATCCTGTGCGCTATCGAAATCATGGAGTCGCCATCTCTGGCAGCGGCCGCCAGGTCACCTTTCTGGTAATGGTAAATGAACGAATTGTTGTAAGCATAATAATCTCCAGACAATGTCTTGAGTGCAAATTTGAAGGCATTCGCCCGAGAGAGGAAATATTCGGTGCTGTCTGTAAGTTCGTTTACATGAACGAGGAACAATCCTTGCATGAAATCGCCCTCGAGACTGTCGTTCTGTATCTTTCTTGCAATCTTGAGGCCGGCGTGGAAACGCTTCAAGGCTGTTTTCCTGTCGATGCGATTGTTGAGCAGGTTGCCCATTTCCCTAAGCACGATCGCCTGACTTTTCATGTCGTTCTCGCGTTCGGCCAATCTAAGGGCATCATAAAGAATCTGCGTGGCTTTCTCGCTGTCGCCCAATTTAAAGTAGATGAATGCCTGGCGTTTTGCCACCAGGACCATCTTTGCTACATTATCTTCGTTTTTATATCTGATGTAAGCTTCGTTTGAATACTTCAAAGCTTTTTTGAAATCGTTCTGGTTGATATAAATATCGGCAGAGTCCCTGCGCCCTTTTTTGGATTGGGCGCAGAGATTTACTGAAAAGAAACAGCAAAATGCCAATATGATGAATCTTGCCATCAGTCTTGATCCTGTCCTTGATCGTCATCTTCTTCGTTTCCGACGGCGGTTGTGCTCACAACTTTCGGCTTTTTTACTCCTTTTTGGTCGGGCATCAAAAAGTCGGCTTCAAAATAGCCTCTATAAGACATAAGGCTTGCCGATTGGGATACGAAGTTCGCGCTAGGTACCGATGCTCCGGAGTTCAGGGTGATGGCGATGCAGTAAATTCCGTTGGCGCCAGATGTTCCGTAACTGCAATTGTCCGGAATCGTGAAAGTTACCGTAAAGGTAATGTTGTCTGATGTGGAGACTGCGTAAGAGTCTAAGTAAGGGTAAAGAGACATAAGTTAGGGATTTAAAGGTTGATAAGATTGTTCTTGATCGCGTACTTTACCAGACCAACCGACGAATTCACATCGAGTTTTTTCATTAGGTTCTTGCGGTGGGTCTCGACCGTGTGCTGGCTTATGAAAAGTTCCTCGCTGATTTCTTTTCCGCTGTATTCCAGTGATATCAAGATGAGTACCTCGGTTTCGCGATCGGTTAGGGCAGAACCGAAACTACCGCCGGAAGTGTTCACTTTTGGGTTGCCTTTGGCGAAACTGTTGAAAATTTTGTCGCTTATGGTAGGGCAGAAGTATTCCTCGCCTTTGTTGACCAATTCTATAGCCTCGACAATATTCTCGCCTGCGCTTTGTTTGGTGATGTAGCCTAGAGCGCCCAGCTTCATGACCTCGCGCACCAGTTTCAGGTCGTCGTAGCTAGAGAGCACAATCACCTTGAAAGGCAAAGTGTTCCCGGCTTGTTCCTTTAACACGGTGAGTCCGTCTTTCACGGGCATGTTGATGTCCATGACCAAAACGTCGGTATTTTTTTCGGATGCGTTTTCTATGAGATTTTCTCCGTTGGCCGAAAAGCCCACGACTTCAAAATCGGGTCGCGTATTGAGAACGGCCTGCATGCCATCGATAAGCATCTGATGGTCGTCGGCCAGGTAAATCCTGATCTTCGGGTTCATTTGTTTTGTTGGTATTTCGTCCAAATCTAATATAAATAGGGAAGCGTTCCAATCCCTACTTTTAGGGATATTTCGAAAATACCTGATTTTTTGCGATTACAACTTTTCTTACAGACACAAATGTCACTAAATGGTGCATTTTAACTTATGTCCATAAAAAAACCCGGAGAGTTCCGGGTCTTTCTTCGCACTAAAATAAACTAAGTTTCGTGAGATTATCGCAACCTGTCGACAGATTTTACGAGATCTTCGTCCTTCTTTATGGCCTTATTCGCAAGAACAAGGAAAACGATAGAAACGATAGGAAGAAACATCCCAATACCTTTCTCTGGCGATTGCTCGCCTCCAGATACGCTTAGCGACCGATAAAGGAATAATCCCAACAAAATTAAATTTAATATCATGTTCAGCCTGTTTATCACAAACTGCTGCTGTCTTTTTTTGAACGTGAGCAAGGAAAGTAAGGCAAGCGTCGTACCCAATCCGAAAAAGACCGAATAAAGTGGCGACTGCATAAAATAAACCGCTTTTCCCCCTTCGCTCCACAACGGGAAAACGAAAGGCAAAACCCCACTGACGATAAGGGTTAGAGCGAGATAGACGGTTTGTATCCTTTGGAGCATCCAAGCGTTTTTAAGTCCCGCAAAAATAATTTTTCTTTTTGATAATTGCTATTGGAAAAAACATTTTTATTCGTAATATTGCATCATACAACCGTAAGTACTTCAACCGCGGTTATTTAAACCACCACCCATTTTTTTCTATTACAATTCCATTTCACTTAATACACATCTTTCATTCATGTTAGATATTTCTTCATTAAAAGAAATGAAGCTTCCTGAGCTTCAGGACCTTGCCAAAGCCCGTAAAATCAAGTCGGCTGGCGTTAAAAAGGAAGCCCTCATTTACCAGATTCTCGATCACGACGCAGCCAATCCGTCAGCTCAAGAGCCCAAACAGGATAAGCAGAAGCGCGCAAGAATAGGGCAGGACAAGCCAGCTGAGGCCGAAAAGCCGCAAGCCGAATTGTCGTTTGACGCTCCGGCCGAAAAAACGGAATCCAAACCAGTGCCCCAAAATGACGAATTCCCGAAAGGCAAAAGAGGCCGCAAACCGGGAAGTTTCAATAAAAACAAAGAAGTCACGGCCGAACAACCGCAAGCCGTAGCTGAATATAAAACCGAAGAAGCCGCCGAAGTTCCGGTGGCAGCAGAGCCGGTTCAGGAAAAGCCGCAACAGCAAAAACAGCAGCATCAGAACCAGAACCAGCAGAAGCACTTCCACAAAAACCAGGGTAACAACCAAAATCAGCACCCTAACCAGAACCGCAACCAAAACCAGAACCAGAACGGCGAAAACCAGAATTCCGGTCAAGGCACAGGCGGTCAGCAGTCCCAAAACAACCAAGGGAATCAGCAAAACCAAAACCAGAATCAAAACCAGAACAAGAATTTCAAGGACAAGAAAACCCAGAACTACCGCGATGCCGACTACGAATTCGACGGTATCATCGAAAGTGAAGGCGTTCTCGAAATGATGCCAGACGGTTACGGATTCTTGCGTTCATCAGACTATAATTACTTGGCTTCGCCAGACGACATTTACCTGTCGACTTCCCAAATCCGACTGTTCGGACTCAAAACGGGAGATACGGTGAAAGGCGTGGTGCGTCCGCCGAAAGAAGGAGAAAAATTCTTCCCTTTGGTGCGCGTACTCAAAATAAACGGACACGATCCGCAAATCGTAAGAGACCGAATTTCTTTCGAACACCTGACTCCGGTTTTTCCAACCGAAAAATTCAAATTGGCCGAAAAGCAAAGCACGATTTCCACGAGAATCATCGACCTTTTCTCGCCAATCGGGAAAGGACAGCGCGGTATGATCGTCGCCCAGCCAAAAACGGGTAAGACGATGTTGCTCAAAGACGTGGCCAACGCTATTGCCGCCAATCACCCGGAAGTCTATCTTTTGGTG
>JBCNQO010000106.1:0-6002 GCA_039592825.1 Flavobacterium sp. | reverse complement strand
CTCTTTGCTTTCGATGTACGGCAAATACCATTCACTTTTTAGTGGATAGGTATCGGAATCGAACAGAAAGAAATGCTCACAGCCTTGCAGGTAAAGCAGTTCTAGACATTTGTTTTTGGCAGCCGCAATGCCTCGATTTTTCTCGAATCGAAACGTCGCTTCCGGAAAAGCCTTGGCACTGCCATCATCGATAACTTCGAGAATCGCGCCGGGCGGCAAATGGCGCTTGATTTCCTCGTACGTTTTTTTGAATACATCGTAGCGATTGTATTCGGTGATCGCCACGCCAATTTTGCCCGGATTGGTCTGCGCCAATTGGTCGACCATCGCCTTTATCTGGTTACTCAAGTGGTTTTCCATAACTGCGCTGCGGTGAATGCACCAAGACTTCTTTCACGAATTTGGTGGCTAAATTCTTGGTTAGTGTATCAATCCATTGGAAGTCCGAGTTTTCTTCGGTTCCGATTCTCAATGCGTTATGGTATTGTGCACGCAGAATGAGGCAAGGCAAACCGACTCGACCACTGATTATATGCCGTGAATCCATAAGCTCGTCACTTGGTTTCTTTTTGCCGTCAGCTCGAGACATCTGACATACGACCGCTTGCCACGGATCTTTCAGGTGTTTCGAAATGTTCTCGAGAGCATCATCGGTCGCGAGATAGTCGTCCGAGTCCAAAAAGAAAAACCAATGCTTGGTCGAAATCGGGACGAATTGCGATTTCAGTATGTTGCAATAGCCATTATAGTAAAAATCGCCCTGAAATAACGACCTGTCTAATTCCGCAACCTGAAAATCGTTTGGAATCCACGAAGCACACTCTGGATGATCAATCGATACAGCGACATGAAAATCTTGAAACGTCTGTGAACGAAGCGACTGTACACAGCGCTCAAAAACTCTCTTTCGGCCTTTCGACAGCCTGATAAGAATAATTATTTGCGGATCTCTCATAGTTCCCATTTTGATTTGTTTGGATAATTGGTTTTGAGATATTCGAAAACGCCAGCTTTCCAGGCGCTGTCATAAATTGAGAAACAAACCGATTCAATTGCCTTATGGTAATCGTCCACGCCAAATGACTTCAGTTTCACGTCTACATATTCAGGGCCTTTGACGCCGTGCATATTGCAATATGCTGATTTGGCCACGAGGCCGATGGTTTTTTTGGAGTACTCCCACGTTTCCTTTAGTTCCAGAAATTTCTCAGAGTTGTAGACAATGGGCGCGTGAACGTCAAAGTGAAAAAAGTCCTTTCCGTTGACCACGAGGTAATCGCGCGTGTGTTTCAAATATTCGTTGTAGCCGGTGGCCGAAAATCCACCATAAAGCGGGCCTTTCTGGAAATAGGGAAAAACGGGAGCAAGAAAGTCGCGAGTGAAAAAGAAATCATCGTTGCAAAAAAAGAAATCGCCATCAACCAGCCCCGATTCGCAAGCGTGATAGATCTTCGACGCGATGCTGTACTCTTTGTTGTTCAGTGTGTCGGGAAATGGCGAATACACAACTTTATCGTAATCGAGAAAGTGCGGTTTTTCGCCCACTATTACGACTCGGTCGATACCGAGCGCGTGACGCTCCAAGGTGCGAAGCGAATAAAGCAGTTCGGAATTTAGGAAAGGCGAACCGTTGCCTAAAACATAAAGCGCCGTCATTCTTTGATTTTTCTACGATATTCCAGAATTGCTCCAATGCCAATGACACAGGCCAGAACGAGTACATTATAAATGCCAGCCCAATAAAAGAAAGGCCAAATATCTCGGATCTCTAAAGGAAGGAAAAAGTGGAGCCATTGAGACAACCCCATCGTGTAGCAAAATACGGTGATTGCAAATAAGGTTAATCGTTTCATAAGGTTTGTTTTACCTTACAAAAATGGAAAGTGTGAAAAAAAATAAATAGGACAACTAAAGTTTGGTCGCGATTTCTTCGGGTTCTAGATTGAAAGGTGAACGCATACACCACGAAAGTGTCAACATCTTCTCGATTCGGAAATATTCCCGTTTTTCCTTGCCTTTCCCGTCCGAACACTCAATCGTTCGCTCTATCAATACGTTGTGCCGCTCATAACCGAGTCCAAGCAAAATTTCGTTCAATTGATAATCCGAAATGCAGTCAATGGGAAATGTCTGGAATAGAAATGCCAGCAATTCGCGAGTCGTTTGATTGAAATTGCTTTTGTTCGGACAACTTGGCGAGAAGTTCGCTTTGAGATAGTCGGAAATTTGATCTTCGTAGTCTAGCATAATGAAAAAAAAGCCACGCGTCGACGTGGCCTTTATCTAAAACAAACCAAACAAATTATTCACTAGGTACCGGCTTTTCCGTAACAACTCCAACGTAAACCGGAGCCGGGCAGTACTGCTTGTCCATGATGGTAAGCGTGACCGAGTTCTTGCCTTCCACGGCCGCCTCGATCGCGCCCTCGATACCCTCGAACCAAGCCGGAAGACGTTTGGACCCGAGCTGGCGTTTCTGCCCTGTTCCCACTTCAGTCGCGATCGCGATGAACTTGAGGTTTTTGGCCAGTCGCAGGAAACCGAGCAATGCGGCTTTCGAGCCGGCGACTTCCACCACCAATTGGTTCTGGAACATGCTTCGTCCCTTCTCCCCGATCTTGGTGTAGGTCAATCCCGCGGTTTCGGTAATCCCGACAATCTTGGAGAATCCTTTTCCTGCCTTGAAGGTGTGGTCGCCTACAATCGTGGCCTTGCTGGCGTTGTCGCCATCCACGTCGAGGCTCGGGATTTCCTTGATGTCGGCAAAATCATTGAACGGCGCGATTTTCACGTCTTCGGAGAACATTCCGCCAGAAGCTTCGCAGTCTTCACCGCCTACTTCTGCTGTAAGATCTATTTTGCACATGATGTGTATTTTTTAAATGGATAGAAAACAGTCCGGCCGAAACCGGACTGCGCTTTTTTACTCAGATGCGACGAAACCTGGTTTCCAAACGTGAACGAGTGGATTGTAGCCGAAGCCAATTCCCTCCCACCAGTCAAGCATCAAGAATACCTCGCGCTTGCTTTCTTCTACTTTTGGATCACTCATGCCGTTCACACGACGCAAGTATAGGAAGTTGTCGTCTGGCGTTCCCCACAGGTAGTGAGAACCGGACATTGATGTATGACCTTCCAATTTCACATTTTCGGAGAAATCAACCGTCACCTTATCAGCTTTGAAGTTGACGTCGGTTCCGTGGGTGTTACGCTTGTCACGCAAATACGCCCGAAGATTTTTCTTCGACATGTGGATTGTGTAGGAAACCCCTTCGTACTCATCACCAAGTCCGTCAGCAAATGCCTCGACCTGGTCGAAAATGTTAGTCGGAGTTAAGCTTGCTTCCGGCAAGTTGACTCGGGTGATTTTTTTAGTCACATCCGATTCTGCCAAACCATCGTCAAGAAGCTTCTTGATCCCGTCCATGACCTTAGAAGCAGACCCGGCAACGCCATCCTGTGGGGCTTCGTAAACGCCTTTGAAATACGCTTTGGTCTCAAGATCGTTGTACAATTGAGGAACCACTTCGTTTTCGACCATGTAACGAACGATTGGCCAATTGGCGCGTTCCATCTCGGTCACGCTTCCCAAGAAGCCCAGCCAAGATCCCTTTACATCATCGGGATAAAGCGAGAGATCGATTTTGATGTTGCGCAAACGGATTTCATTTGGCTTGAATTCCAAATCTCCTTTCTCAGTAAACTTTTTCTGGAACTGCTGAATGATCTCCTTAAAGATGACGTTGGAGAATCGGTAAACCTCACCATCGTAGATGATCGGTTTTGCCGATTGGACGGTTGACGTCTTTGCACGAAGCATTCCTTTCAAACGATCCATGTTTTGCCCTTCGGGAATATAGTATTCTCCGAACGCTGCTACTATGTCTGTTTTATTGATTGACATGTTATAGGTTTTTAGTTGTTGAGTGCTGCTGAAACGTCAATTCCACCGATCACATTTACGTTTTTGGTGATGTCGCCGTCTGTTTTTGGTTTTGTGTGCTCCGCTCCATCTTTCGCATTAAGCTCAGCAACGTGAGCCGAAAGTGAAGTCATTTTTTCCTCGAGCGTTCCGGTAACTTCCAGACCGCTGTTTTCAAGCATGGCGTCGATTGCCGACGTTGCCGATGTGACTTGCGCAGTTGCATTGGCTGCGTCTTGATTGACATTGGCCAGCGCTTCGTCGCGTTCCTGTGTGAGTGTGGCGTTTGCTGAATTCAGCTCGTCCAGTCTCGTTTCAACCGTGTCAAGTTGCTCACCGTTCAGATAGCTGCCTTTTTCTTCGGTTTCGACCAAAGGAGCTTCCAAACCAAGAACAGCCTGAAGGTTTGTGCGGTTTTTTGACATAGTATTAGAATTAGGATTTGTGTTTTTGGCGAGATCAAAGACTTTTTCGACCGCTGTCTGGAGCGTGCCGATTTCGTCGATAAGATTTCGGGAAAGCGCGTCTGGTGCGTTCCAGGTTCCGCCTTGGAAAGTATCTTCGGGAATACCGGCTCGCGCGGCCTTCATGTCGCCGATAAATTCTTCAGCGATGGGATCAAGCTCTTCCTTGATGTATCGTGAAGCGTCTCCGCTCAAGAGCTCTTCGAACGGACGGTTTTTCTCTGGAGAATGCGTTGAGTACTCAGTAATTACTTTGGCACCCATTTGCTCAAAATAACCAGTGAGGTCAACGAAGTGGATCATAACGCCAATGCTTCCGATCGCGTCTGCTCTTTTATTGGCCACGATGTGCGAAGTAGCCGACCCAATGTAGTAGGCGGCTGAACACATCAACCCATCAGTATAAGCGACAACCGGCTTACTGAAGTTTTTGATGAAATCATGGAATTCCGGAGTTCCGGAAACTTGGCCGCCGCCAGAGTCGATATCAAGAACGATTCCTTTACAATTAGGATCACTCTCAAAAGACTGCATTCGGCGAATTTTGGATTTCGTGCCGTAAGGCCCGCAGTCCTGATCATATTTGTAGATAGGATCTTTGAGCGCGATAACCGCGACATAGTCACTGTTTTGTCCCGATTCGTTGAAATTCGCACCTTCAATCAATTGCCCATTCCTTCCGGTTACAAAATGATCGACTGGGCGATCATCATCCGCGACGGGCTGAAAATCCGCTCTCGAAAGCACAGACGACAAAATCGGCAACATGGAAGTTCCATAATGCCTTTCAATGAACCATTTGCCGTTAAGAGTAGAATGTAGATTGACCGTTCTCAAAATGATGCTTGAATCGTTACTTTAATTCACGATACAAACATCATCAGCATCAGGATTTTAAAATAGGACAGGAAAAAATGTTATGATATAGGCTGTGTTATTTCAATTACATTGGAGTTTCCCGACCAAAGGCCTTGGATATCTCTACATCTTACGTAATAGTTAGAAGTCGAGCCAGGAGTGAGCATTTGTATTAAATGACCGATTGTCCCTCCAGATAGCGTGTAAGCGAGAACTCCATTTTTGTAAAGTTCAAAGATATCTATATCGACATCGCTGTACGGTGTACTCCAAACCGCCATGAAGCTTGTAGAAGTAATTTGAGAAGCTGCCAAATCAATTACGTTTTCTGGTGGCAAGTCATCCAATATTTTAGATGTTACAGCCATTTGACCAGTTCCTGTCGCGTTAGTTGCTGTAACCGTGAACGATATGCTATTTGAATCGGGAGTTCCCGTAATAAGACCAGTTACAGAATTAACTGAAAATCCCGGAGGCAATCCAATTGCTCCAAAAGACGTAGGATTTTGAGTAGCATATATTTGATATTCGAAAGGAACTCCATTAATAGCAACTGGATGTGAAGCAGATACAATAAACGGCGCGTATTGTGGCTCTTGAGCACCAACAGCATTAACTACAATGTTTTGAGAAGTAGAGCCGTGAATGTTGGTTACAGTTATTGTAAAATCAATTTCTTGTGTGTTGCCGTTATAAGTTCCGCTGATAAGCCCAGACTGCTCGTCAATTGAAAGACCCGACGGAAGTGATCCAGCAGA
>JBCNQO010000105.1:0-6002 GCA_039592825.1 Flavobacterium sp. | reverse complement strand
ATTCAAGGCCAAATAAAATCCTTAGCCAAACCAGTATCAGACCCAAACCACTCACTCGCAGATTCCTTGTAAATCCTTTGCCCGTCTTTATTGACGCGCGTCAGAACCAAATCACCAACAGGCGCGCCGTGCAAATACCGAAGCCGTCCTTTGGAATCAAAACGAATTTTTCCGTCGTCGAAAAGCTGTTGGAAATTAGCGAACAAATGCAGGTTTTTAATATCGAGGCGAACGCGATCGGGCAAAGCGTCGGTTGGATTGCTCTTGAAAAAATTCCGCAGGAAATCAAAAACCATAGTGTCGCTTTTTACTGGATTTATCCGAAAACCAAATCATTTTTGGTCAATATCTCGAATGGAAACGCACTTTGGTAATGCGGTAAACATTCACGCCATAAAGTTCGATAAACTCATAAGTGTGGCGTCCCGGATGCTTGAAATCGACCTACCTTTCGCCCGAGATCTCGTAGTACATTTTCTCGCCTTCCATCATTAGGCGCGCGCCATTGTTGCGATAAGCCGATCTTATGAGCGTGAATTCAGACAAATTCCAGGTCGTGAGATTGGCGTCGAAAGTATCGCCGTGAGAGTAAAGGCCTTCGGTGATTTCGGTAAGGTCGCCGTAGTACTTTTGTACACTTTCAAAAAATTCCACAACCTGTTCGCGTAATTCGTTTGATATCATAAGTTCGGGCTTGTTCGGGAAACGGGAATGCGTAGCTTTGTACAAACGCAATATATGAGAAAATTATTACTCTTGGTCGCCTTGATCGGCACGAGTTTCACGATGAATGCCCAACTCGATCCGCCGGGATGTTATACTTTCGGAATGCTTGATAACGACGGCGACGGTGTCGTGACTATCGATATTCCGGTGTTTAAACAATATATGTTCACCTTTTTTTACAACATGACAGGTTTCGACGCGTCGGTTTCGTACTATTTGACCCACGACGTGCTTTATCCTGACCAAACCCAGACGACTTATACGTATACCCAAGGAGTTAGCCAGTGGAACATCGACACTTCCTACATTTATACAGGTTCGGGTGAGCAATACACTTACACCGATTATCATTTGTCCATGAACTATCTGGGTTGTATGATTCCCGAACTTTACGATCCGAATGGAGACGAAGACGAAGACGGAATCCCGAATGTCGACGAAGACACGAACGGCGATGGCGTGTTGGAAAACGACGATTCAGACGGAGACGGCGTTCCGAATTACCGTCAGTCGGCGTTGGGCGTCAAAGATGTCAATAAGAATCCGACTTCGGTTTATCCGAATCCTGCCATTTCTAAAGTTTCTATTTCAAATGCGGACGCCAATTCAGTAGTTTCAGTTTTTGACCTTAACGGACGAAAGCTCAAGCAACTTCAGAATGTTTCGGACATCGATGTGTCAGATTTGGCTTCGGGCGTGTATTTGCTCCAAATTTCATCGGACACAAAATCCCAAACGATACGATTCGTCAAACAATAAAAAAACGCCCTTGATTGGGCGTTCATATTTTGATTCCGGGCGGAAGCAATTCCTTGTATTTGGGATTCTTCCGGAAAAAAGCCGCGATTTTTGGAAAAGTCGGCACGACCTTCATATTCTTTTCGGCTACTCCGTCGAGGATTTGCGTAAGCATTTCGTTTATGAAATCGTCGTTTTCGTAACCCTCGGGTTTTACGATGCGCGTCAGGAAAATCTTGCGTTCCTGGTTCGAATATTCCACGTACACGATTTTGCCATTGTCTGACGCCTCGAACTGTCTTTGAAAAGTATTGTCCTTTATTTCCATATCAAAACTGCGTTTGGTGCTTTGTCACAAAACCGTCAGAAGCCAACCGCAGCGGGCATTTCGGCGTTTTCTGCCGGAAACGATTTTGTAATCATAATTTCTTGGTAAATTGTTTTTGACTCTGAAACCGTTCGGGCAAAACGATTATTTTTACAAATTTCGCCAATTTATCGCAGTTAGGCTGTTAGTGTTCCGTTAAACATTTATGAGGAAAATTCCCGTTTATTTCATGCCCGGACTGGCCGCAAGTCCAGAGATTTTCGAGCGTATCCAATTGCCCGAAGACGAGTTCGACCTGCATTTTCTGGAATGGACGTTGCCGCTTCCGCTGGAATCCTTGACCGATTACGCCAAAAGAACGGCAAAGAACATCAAAGCCGAAAAACCGGTTTTGATCGGTGTTTCGTTTGGTGGCGTTCTGGTTCAGGAAATGTCGAAGTTTGTCGACGCCGAAAAAGTCATCATCATTTCGTCGGTCAAATGCAACAAGCAATTTCCGAAAAGGATGCGAATGGCGCGCTACACCAAGCTCTACAAGATTTTCCCGACGCATCTCGCCCAGAATTTCGAGAAGTTCGAAAAGTTGCCTTTTGGCGGAAAGTTCCGTCAGCGGTTCAAACTTTATGAGAAATTTTTGGCCATGCGAGACAAGATTTACCTCGATTGGGCGTTGGAAAAGATAATCTGTTGGGACAGAAGCGAACCAGACGAAAACGTGATCCACATACACGGAGATTCCGATGAGGTTTTTCCGCCAAAGTACATCACGACTTCGTTCATTCCCGTGAAAGGCGGCACGCACATCATGATCCTGAACAAATACAAATGGCTGAACGAAAATCTTCCCAAAATCATAAAAGGCTCGAATTCCCAAGCCTGAATTCGTAGTTTTACTTCACTCAAAAACGCGACATCATGAAACCGATCCACAAATATTCCTTTATAGCCGCAACCGTTCTGGCGAGCAGTTTTCTCATTTACGGCGTTTCCACAGACACCAAAAAAGAAATCCTCAAAGAAGGTTCGGCCAATTATTTTCCAACGCAGGCCGACTTTTGTGGCGAGCAGGTTCCGTTGCAGATTTCCGACGTGCGCGAGCGTTTTGACCGCGAATTGCTGGTAAACGCGAATCTCGACGCGACGACTTTGTTGATCCTCAAAAGAGCCGCAAGAGCATTTCCGGTTATCGAACCGATTCTGGCCAAGAACGGCGTGCCCGACGATTTCAAATATTTGGCAGTAATCGAAAGCGGACTCGTGAATGTGGTTTCTCCGGCCGGAGCGCGAGGCGTTTGGCAATTCATGCCCGCGACTGCCAAAGAAAAAGGCATGGAAGTGAACGACATCGTAGACGAGCGCTATCACCTCGAAAAATCGACCGAAGCCGCTTGCCGATATTTGCTTGATTCCAAGGCAAGATTAGGAAGCTGGACTTTGGCCGCGGCCTCGTACAACGGCGGAGTTGCCGGCGTGAACAAACAGATCGAGTTCCAGAAAATGGGCAATTACTACGATTTGTTGCTTACCGAAGAAACTGCGCGTTACGTTTTCAGAATTCTTGCGTTGAAAGAAATCATGAAAAATCCGGCGCTTTATGGCTTTACGGTCGCGCCCGAAGAAGGTTATCCGTTGCTTCCGGTGCGCAAAGTCGAGGTTGATTCCACGATAAACGATCTGGCTGTTTTCGCGAATTCGCAGGGCATAAACTACAAAGTCCTCAAGATCCACAATCCTTGGTTGCGCGATCGAAAACTCACGAATGTGGCGCGCAAAAAGTATGTGATCGACATTCCGACGAGCGGTTATTGACTTCTGAAAACGAATCAGTTGTGATTTTTAACACAGGCAATGTCTGAAAAAGAAGCAACTTATTTAGTCTAATTCTAAATAACATTTTACTTTTGCGGGAAAATTCGTTCTCGCGTGAGGTTTCCTTTGTACTTTTTTGTGATGTTCGGCACAATTGTGTCCGCTTTTTCCCAATCGGTTTCGATAAAAGGAAATGTAACCGACGTCGATAGAAAAACTTCACTCGAGAACGCAATCATCCAGGACGTGTCGAGCCAACGCTGGACAATGACCGATGCCAACGGCAATTTCTCGCTGTCGGTTCCATCTCAAACCAAAACGATCACACTTTCTTTCCGTTTGCTCGGCAAGCAGGAAAAACTCATCACTTTGACCGAAAGCCAACTTTTGACGCCAATCTCGGTCGCGCTCGAAAACCAGGATCTGCGTTTGGACGAAGTCGTGGTCACGGCCAAGAAAGGACGCGATTTTTCCGAGATTACAATTGGAAAAGAAGGAATGGATCAGGTTCAGGCGTTGTCTTTGAACGAAGTGCTGGAACTCGTTCCGGGTCAGGCGATGACGAATCTCGACCTGAACGAATTCAAACCAATCGCTTTCAGAACAGTCCGACCATCGTTTGTGGCCGACGCCGCTTTCGGCAACAAATCGTTCGGAACGGCCGTCGTTGTTGACGGAATCCCGATTTCCAACAACGAGAACATGCAATCCTACGGCGGAAACTTCGGCGCGCCATTTTCCCCGAACACGCTTGGTTTTGGCGTTTCCGGGCTTCACGATTTCAACGGCTATTATTCCAATGCCAATTACGGTGCCGACTTGCGCCAGATTTCTACCGGAAATATCGAGAAGATCGAGGTCGTGCAAGGCGTTCCGTCGGCGCGATACGGCGATTTGACTTCGGGTTTGATCAAAGTTGAGCAAAAGGCCGGAACTTCGCCTTTCCGGGTTTATACTTCTTTGCGCGAAGGTGCCACGGAATTTGGTGCGAACAAAGGTTTCAAGCTCGGTGAAAAAGCCGGATTCCTGAACGTGGGCGCGAATTACCTGAATGCGAACAGCGCACCAAGAACTTCCTTCAACCAATATGCGCGCGTCAACACGAATCTGATGTGGAGCATTTCCAATTCCAAACGCAACATCCGCAACTCGCTTTCTTTCGACTTCAGTTTCAACGACGACAATGCCAATTTCGAAGAAGAAGACCAGGATCAGCAATACATCCGCAACCGTTCCAAGACTTTTTCTTTTTCGGACAGGTTCCGATGGAGATTCGACGATTTTGTGTTGGACAACCTTGAAGTGAACGCGAATTTTTCGTCCACGAACCAATTGAGTTACGAGTCGCGATTGATTAACAGTGGAGGAACGATTGTGGGAACGAGTACCGAGGAAGGCGTTTACCAAGGCGCGTATTCGCCCGTAAGTTACACTCAAGTTAAAGCTGTCGAGGGAAAACCGATTTCGGGATTTTTGTCTGTAGACGGATTCCGGACGTTGCATTCGGGCGCTTGGGAACACAATCTTTCGGCGGGAATTTCGGCCCGTTCGAGCGACAACAAAGGCCGCGGCCGACTCGGAAGCCCTGAGACTTTGGTGCGTGCTTTCTCGAATTCTGCCGGATCGGGAAGTCAAGGTTTCCGACCTTACAATTACGGCGACAACGTGCGTGCCGAATACCAATTTTCGGTTTATGCCGAAGACAATCTCAAGAGAAGTTGGGAAAAAAGTGCGCTCAATTTCAATGCGGGTTTGCGCTATGACAACCAATTCGGGTTTTCGACTTTCGCACCTCGTGTAAACGCTTTTTATGAAACCCAGAAAGTCAAGTTTCGTGGCGGTTTCGGAATCACTTCCAAAGCGCCATCGCTGAACCAGATCTACACCGGGCCAAGATATTTCGATGCGGTTTTGGGCGATTATCGCTTGCCAGGCTACTACAACATCGGAATCGTGCAGACTTTCGTCGATTATGCCGACAATCCGAACCTGAAACCATCAAAGTCCAATCGATTTGAACTCGGATTCGACTACAAACTGCCTTTCGGACAGATCAACCTTACGGGTTACTACAACAAATTGTACAACGGCATCACGTCTCAAGGTTTGCCAACAGCTCGCGAAGTTGCCCAACTCGACATTCAGTTCAACGGCACCGAAGTTCCGACTTATTCGGTCATCGGCTATTCGCCTTACTATTATCAGCAGAATCACCTCGTGAACAAATACGAGTCCAAAGACAAAGGTTTGGAGCTTATGGTGAATTTCACGAAACTTCCTGTGAACAACCTCACTTTCGATCTTCAGGGAAGTTACATCGAGACCGAAAATCGCGATGGTTCCACAACGTATTATCGTTCGACGCTCGCTTCCGCGGATGAAAAATTCGGGGTTTACGCTC
>JBCNQO010000104.1:0-6015 GCA_039592825.1 Flavobacterium sp. | reverse complement strand
AATGGGCGACAATATCTTTGGCTATGCTTTTTACCCTGTTTTCGCTTCCGATAAGCGCTTCAAGTTGCGCCCATTTTGCCTTCGCTTTTTGCGTGTTGGTCAGGTCTTCCTGCGCCAGATCATCGTCCAGTTGCTCCACCAATTCTTTGCCTTCGTCACTAAGATTTACTTTGGCCAGACGGCTTTCATAGTAAATCCTTACTGTTGCGCCATCTTCTACCGCTTGGGCGATATCGTACACATCTACGTAGTTTCCGAAAACGGCCGGAGTATTTACATCGGTACTTTCAATTGGTGTTCCGGTGAATCCTAAATAAGTTGCGTTGGGCAATGCATCCCGCATGTATTTGGCGAATCCGTAGACCATTTTTGTGCCGACGACATTGCCGTGTTCATCTTTGTCGTCTATTGTCTTCGCCCTGAATCCGTATTGCGTGCGATGGGCTTCGTCTGCGATGACCACGACGTTTCTTCTGTCGGACAACATTTCGTACACATTTCCTTCTTCTGGTTGAAACTTTTGGATCGTAGTAAAAACAACGCCACCTGAAGCCACTTTCAATAGCTCTTTTAATTGGTTGCGATCCTCGGCCTGAACGGGAACCTGTCGTAACAACTGTTTTGACGCGGCAAAAGTCTCGAATAATTGGTCATCGAGATCATTGCGGTCGGTAATCACGAGAACGGTAGGATTATCTAACGCGAGTACGATTTTACCTGTGTAAAAAACCATCGAAAGCGATTTGCCACTGCCTTGTGTGTGCCAAACCACCCCGCCTTTCCTGTCGCCGACAGGTTGAGTTGTAACGCTGGGCACGCCGTAATTTTCAGGAGACTCCAACGCCATGTCTGAACCTGTTAAACCGGTAGCGCGAAGTGTTGACTCGACTGCTTTGTTTACGGCATAATACTGATGATATGCGGCAATTTTCTTAACCGTTGAAATTGTTGTAATTCCTGTTTTGACATCTTCCTTTTTTGTCTTCTCGAAAACGATGAAGTGCCGGATCAGGTCAACAAGTGTTTTTTTATTCAGCATCCCTTGAATGAGGGTTTCCAATTGGCTAACTAGGTGTGATGCTTCTGATTTCCCATCTGCCGTTTTCCAACTCATGTACCGGGAATAGCTCGCAGAAATCGAACCTGCTTTTGCTTCGAGTCCATCGGAAATAATATTGAAGGCGTTGAAGGTAAAAAGTCCCGGAATCATTGACTTGTAGGTATCAATTTGCTTGAAAGCCGAAAGACACGTAGTTTTTTCATCTCCCGCATTTTTCAATTCGATCAATACAAGCGGCAAACCGTTTACGAACAGCAACAGATCCGGACGTTTGTTGTGTCCGTTTTCGACGATTGTAAACTGGTTAACTACCAAAAATTCGTTGTGCTCCGGATTCTTGAAATCGACCAGCCACACACGTTCGCCGCGTTCGTCTTCTCCGATGCGTTTTGAAACCGGAATCCCTTCGGTAAGCATTTTGTGGAACTCCTCATTGTTCGAAAGCACTTCTGACGAGGCAATCCGGAGTATTTCTTTGATCGCTCCTTCCTGAATGTCAATCGAAAGGTGGCTATTGAATTTCCTGACTGCCCGACGCACACGTTCAAGCAACAAGACCTGTTCGAAATTTTCGCGCTCGGGTGTTTCGCTGTCGCTTGCGACACTCGGGCCGTAAATGTGTTCGTAGCCGAGTTGTTGCAGGCGTTCTATGGCGAGTTGTTCTATAAGGGATTCGTTGAGTGGTGTCATGTCTTAGCTTTTAATAATCCATTTCCCTATTGCAAAATCAACAATATCTCTTTGCCTTTTTGCTATTTCGTTCTTGCCCCAATTATTCTTTAATGGCTCAAGTTTTTGTCTCGAAATCAATGTCGAAGCCGTAATTCTATTTTCTGGCAATTTGTTTCCGTCGCTTGCGTTACGACTTCTTGTGGATAAAACCATATTCCCGATGTTGTGCAAATATTTTACATTGAATTCCTGTTCATATTCCACTCCGTGAGGATTTTGTGGTGCCCAATGGTCTATTGTATTGTCAAATTTCCGAACTCCATAAAGGTTTGAAAACTCAAAGAACAACATTGGCGGTTCCTTTACTTCATCTCGTAAAAAATTCTCATATTTCCACAAAAGATATCTAGTCAGCGAAAAATAATGATTGTCACCTTCTAGATATTTAAGAAAACTCCCGTCAAAATCCCAGTAATCTTTAAATCCAGACTTTGCATAAGATTCCAAACGGCTTTTCAGCTGTACAGTATCACCGTTAAATTCCAAAGCCAGATTGGGGAAGTAATTCGAGTAATAATTTCCAGTGGTGTATTTTAGTTTAAAAAGCGTAGTTTCGATAAGATGCGCGATATCCTCCAAGCTGTCTACGTTATGGCGCAACAATTTTAGCAACAAGGGAAAGCAGCTTGCCTGATCCAAATACAAAACGTCTGCAACGTAACTATTCCGGTTTTGGTATTCCTGGATTTTAACAGCTTTCTCATAAGATTGCTTTAGCTCTGTGGCGAACCTTTTTATCCAGTGTTGCTTTTCTGTGGTACTTATTTTGGCGAAAGCATCCTTAATCCTGTCGATCACCGTTCCCGAAAGTGCGATAAAAGCCGTCGTATGATATCCCAAAATCTGATCCTCATCTGCAATACTGATTCGCTCAAGATTTTCGTAAATAGCCTCGAACTCTTTTTCTATGTAGCGAATCGCATCGTTCGGGTCTGTATCTGAGGATTTACAGCTCAAGTAAATCTGGAGCATCAAAAACGCCTTGATACGCTCGAGACTCGTAAGCTCTTTTCCACGGTCGTTCTGAAAAGTGAACACCTGTGTCGCCTCGGCCTTATCCGCGATTGTATCGGTCGTTATCTTCGCTTCCTCGATCAAGAGTTTCCAGTGCAATATTTCCTCTAACTTAGCATTCTTCAATTCTTCATCGAAATACTTGCGACATTCGGAAATCCTTCTTCTTGACCTCGTGATCTCATCGTCCGGAAAGTTTTCTATGACACAATTGATGAAAAAGTTATTGTCGTAATCAACCGTTAAGAACTTCTGTTGCCCGTCGCAATTTTTGAGATATTCGTTATACAGATTTTCTGCCTCCTTTTCTTGCCCTTGAAAATCTTTCAGCCTTCTGTATATACAACTCATTAAAATAATTGAGGTGGTAAGACGTTGCTGGCCGTCGATTACCCAAAACTTGTAAGCGTCTGATTTGTCTTGTTCAAAAAGGAAATGTCCCAGATGATAGTGCGGAACAGTCGCAGGATGCTCTTTAAGATCAGTGAGGAATTGCGGAACATGTTTGTCTTTTTCAGTGCCGACTTCCCAAGAATAGGCACGTTGATAATTCGGCACGGCGAACCGATTTTTTCTCGGACTGAAAATCGTCGACAATGTTGTCTTATGATCCATATATTTTACATCTTCACCCTCACCTCACCACTCATCAACTTGGGCAACAACGTATCGCGCAGTTGGGTTAGGGTGCGGATTTGGGTTTGGTTGGATTTAATTTTTTCGATAATCGGCTGGATGACCTTAGACATTTTTTCTAATTCAAAATTTGTCGGACACGACACCATTGCATTATCCAAATCTCCTCTTTTGATATGCCCCATAGTTGTCGCGTGACTTGCCGCCTTTGCGATAAAATCATTCAAGTGATATTTACACCACAAGTAATAAAACCATTGCGGATAATTTTCGGAAGTTACCTTAAACAAATGCTGATTCAAAATGCAATCCTGCCCATGCCAAATTTTCACCATCAATGATGCTGACCATGCAAAAATGACGTCTCCGGCACGAACAATATATTCTGGTTTGACTTCAGAAGTAGCCCAATCCGAATTCTCAGAGATTCCACTTCCTAATTCTTTAATTTTTAACACTGGAAGTTTATCTACCTGATTTTTTGGTGGGAACTTTTGACATGCCAATCCATTTAGAAAATGGGCTATTGAACTTAATGATTTCTCCTCCCACTGCTCCTTCGCCTCCTCCACAAACCACTTCCTAAACAAAGCCTCGGCCATTTTTTCAAGTGTCACATTTTGTTTGTGTAACAGATCTATTTTGTCGTCTAGGGAAGATAAGATGGAGGCGATGGCGGTTTGTTCGGAAAAACTTGGGAGCAAAAAAGTAAAATCTTTTATCCTCGATGGTGATGTGTGCATAATGGATGTTCCACTTGCAGATCCGACTATGTAAGCTTGATAATCTCGAGTCCTTAATAGCCAATAGATGAAATCTTTTTCAACTTTATTGGTTTTAAATTGTAGCAAACCGATACGTTGGTTATGCAAGAATATTACTAAATCGCTCTTGGGTATTTTTGCGGAGTACCCAAGCGTATCGGTTTCCTTACTTAAGTCAGTCATTGTAACAACAACATCGTTTTGTTTTAAAACATAATCATCCGGAAATTCAGCATTAAAAAACTTAAATTTTGAATTTTTGAATCCTCCTCCAATATGAAAATTCCCAGGTGTTACCAAAACACTTGTCGTGAATACATCCGTGATATTCTTTCCACTAAAAGCATAACCATGCTTAATGTCGACAAAATCTCCCAACTTATACTCTCTCCATTCACCCATCTTCATCCGTTTAGCGGTTGTGTACTCGACCATTGAAGCTGCACTTTGTCTGTATCTTGTAGAACTTTAAAACTAAGACTCTTCTTTTTCAGGACGTCATCTGCCTTAAACTTGAAGGTCTTTTGAAACGGTTTCGACTCATGCGTAATATTTACAACTAAAGTGTCACAGGCGATCAAACCGTCCAGATGAATTCTATAGTTTACCGACGAATCTTTTCGCGTCGAAGGTCGAATTGTCCTGTTTCTAATCACTTCTGCCATACTACTCTAAATTTATAGTTTTCAAGTTCTCCGCAATCACCATATTCAACCGCTCTTCCTCTTTCAACTGCTCTTCCAGCTCCGCTTTCAAAGCCGTGAATCGCTCGGCGAAATTGAAATCGTCTTCTTCGTCCGGCAAGCCAACGTAGCGGCCTGGTGTCAAAACGTAATCGAGTTCGGCCACTTTTGAAATGGGCACCGAAGCGCAGAAACCAGCTACGTCTTCGTATTGCCCGTCCGGATTTCTCCAATTGTGGTAAGTTCCTGCGATTTTGGCGATGTCGTTGTCGTTCGGGTCTTTGGAACCATCTGAAAGCTCGCGTGTGCGGCGGTTGATCAGATGCCCGAGGTTGCGCGCATCTATGAACAAAATCTCTTTGCTGCGATCGCGGAATTTGCCGGTGGTGCGGTTGCGGCTCATGAACCACAAAGCCGCCGGAATTTGCGTATTGAGAAACAATTTTGCGGGCAGGTTGACGATGCAGTCGATGAGTCCGGCTTCGACTAACGCTTTACGGATATCACCTTCGCCCGACGTCTTGGACGTAAGCGCTCCTTTTGCCAAAACGACGCCGGCTTGTCCGCTTGGCGCCAAATGGTAAATGAAATGTTGCAGCCATCCGAAGTTGGCATTCCCGACCGGTGGTGCGCCGTAAGCCCAGCGACCGTCTTTTCGCATCAGTTCACCTCCCCAATCGCTAACGTTGAAAGGCGGATTCGCAATGATGTAATCGGCTTTCAGGTCTTTGTGTGCATCGTTCAGGAACGAGCCTTCGCTGTTCCATTTTACTTGTGAACTGTCGATCCCGCGAATGGCAAGGTTCATTTTGGCCAGTCGCCATGTGGTTTGGTTGCTTTCCTGTCCGTAAATTGAAATGTCGTTGATGCGACCTTGGTGGTCTTCCACAAATTTCTCCGATTGCACGAACATTCCGCCAGAACCGCAACAAGGATCGAAAACCCGGCCTTGATACGGCTCGAGCATTTCTACTAACAATTCAACCACACTTCTTGGAGTGTAGAACTGTCCTCCTTTTTTGCCTTCTGCCAAGGCGAATTCTCCGAGGAAATATTCAAAAACGTGACCAAGTACGTCTGCGCTTCGGGCTTTTGCATCTCCTAAAGCGATATTGCCCACAAGGTC
>JBCNQO010000103.1:0-6015 GCA_039592825.1 Flavobacterium sp. | reverse complement strand
GTTGATAAGGAAATCGGGTTTTTCTACGAAACCTTTGTCTTTGGCGATGTTATTTACGTCTGTCACGGTTTCGTCTGTGCTTACAGATTTGTCGTAATAGAACGATTTAACGCCCCAAAGCAGGTTCAATTGCGTAAGGATTTTCTTGTTTGACGTGAAGACCAAAATGTGCGAAGATGGTCTCCAGGCCGAAATCTGGAAAGCCGTGTAACCGCTGTTGGTCAAAGTACAGATCGCTTTTGCGCGGATCACGTTTGCCATAGAAGCCGCGTGGTAGCAGATCGTTTTCGTGATGAAACGCTTCGTGCGAACCTGTGGCGTATTCTGTGGCACCTGGATAAGCGGTGAATCTTCTACAGCTTCAATGATTTGCGTCATTTTCTCGATAACCTGAACCGGATAATTTCCTACAGAAGTTTCTCCAGACAACATTACCGCGTCGGCGCCGTCCATTACAGAGTTGGCAACGTCGTTTACCTCGGCGCGTGTTGGCGTAAGGCTTGTGATCATCGTTTCCATCATTTGGGTCGCGATGATTACCGGAATTCTGGCTGTTTTGGCGCGGTTGACCAATTTTTTCTGGATAAGCGGCACTTCGTGAGCCGGAACTTCCACACCCAAATCGCCTCGGGCAACCATAAGTCCGTCGCAGAATGCTACGATCTTGTCGATGTTTTCTACGGCTTCCGGTTTCTCGATTTTAGCTACGATCGGAATTTTGTGGTCTGAATGTTCGGCGATAAGATCCTGAAGTTCTTCAAGGTCTTTTGGAGTACGTACGAATGAAAGCGCGATCCAATCTACATCGCATTCGATAGCAAAAATCGCGTCTTTGATGTCTTTTTGGGTAAGCGCCGGAAGCGAAACTTTCGTGTTAGGAAGGTTAACGCCTTTTTTCGACTTCAATGGTCCGCCTTGCACTACGCGACACAAAACTTCGGTTGATCCGTTAGTTGATACGGCTTCGAAGATTAGTTTTCCGTCGTCTAGCAACACTCTTTCGCCAGGATTTACGTCGGCTGGGAAAGATTTGTAGTTCATGTAAACGCGATCGGCAGTTCCCGGAACGTCCTCGGCAGTCTGGAAGGTGATCATGTCACCAGGATTTACGACCACATCGTCTTTCATGACACCTACGCGCAATTTCGGGCCTTGCAAGTCGGCAAGGATTGCGGTCGTGTACCCAAATTCCTCATTAAGGGAACGAATGGTGTCGATTTTGTGTTTTACGTCGTCATAGTCAGCGTGCGAAAAATTGACACGAAATACGTTGACACCTGCGTCAATCATATCTTTCAGCACTTCGCGCGTGCTACAGGCCGGTCCAAGGGTGGCAACAATTTTCGTTTTCTTGTTCGTTGGCATTGTATTAGAAGATTAAATTGTTAATCGATTTTATACGAGTCGTGTCTAGTGTGTAAGACATCGTGACTTGTTGGATTTTCTGCATTCTGTCGCAGATGGCTTCGGCCGAATCGTCGAAATTCTGAAGTTTCAGGATGTAATCGACTTTCTTGAATTCGGGAAGCAGATAGGCTTTTGACGAGACTTTGATGTCCGAAGACGCAAACAAATCCGCGGAAGCGTCATTCTCCTGAACCGCGATCTCGCTCTTGTTCTGGATAAGATCCCAGGTAGCACAAGACAATTCGTCCTCGAAAGAGAAACGCGTGAGCGCAGTGCTTCCTGTTTTTGATGTGATCGGGATGTCGTTTTCGCTCTTGGCCAAAAGCACGGGAAAATTTTTGTTGATGAAAAAGGCCAATCGGTAATCCTCTAAAGAAGTGTGGATCGCGATGAGTTGATAATCGATTTCGTCAAACTCATCGATGTTCAATTTGTAGACGGCCATTTTGCTTCAAATAAGCCGTAAAGATAACATTTATTAATGGGTAATGAAAAAGATGAAATTCAACTTTACGTTAAATTGTCAACGAAAACGATATAGTTTTAGAGAATGTGATTTATTTTTTGTTAATTTTTTCCTGAAATGCAAAATAGGCGCGTTGTGATGCTTTTTCTTCGGCTTTCTTTTTGGACGTAGCCCGCGCTTTCGCAACGACTTTTCCGCCAATACTCAACCGAACGCCGTACAAACGCTGTCCGTCGATGGCATTATCTTCGAAAACATCGTAGTGGAAAGTGAGTTTTTCCTTTTGGCACCATTCGATAAGCAAACTTTTGTAGCTGATGACTTTTCCTTCGAGTCTCGGAATGTCTACATAAGGCTCAATGACGCGTTTTTGGATGAAAATCTCGCAATAATGGTAGCCGCGGTCAAGGTAAATCGCGCCAACCAAAGCCTCGAAAATATTGCCGTGGACGTTTTCGCCAAAATGCACCGGAGCGATTTTGCTGTCGATGAATCCGATGAGGTTCAAGTCACGCCCAAGTTCGTTCAAGTGTTCTCGGCTGACGATTTTCGAACGCATTTTCGTAAGGTAACCTTCGTCTCCAGACGGAACTTCGTTGAACAAATGCGCAGCGATGACCGAACTCAGCATGGCGTCGCCCAGGAATTCAAGACGTTCGTAATTGACCGGATTCCCGTTTTCGTCGTGCTTGTTCGAGGAACGGTGCGTGAACGATTTTCGGTATGGGTCGAGCGAAAGCGGGTCAAAGCCTAGAATGGCCTTGAGTGCGTCAAAAAAAATCCCGTCTTCAAGAGAACGGGAATCTTTTTTAGTGAAAATATTTTTAAAAATCTTTTTCAAAAACTATTCCTCGAGTTTTTTCACAAGCACGCAGGCATTGTGACCGCCGAAACCGAAAGTGTTGCTCATTACGACTTTCATATCGCGCTTTTGGGCTTTGTTGAATGTGAAGTTCAGTTTCGGGTTGATGTTTTCGTCGTCTGTAAAATGGTTGATCGTTGGTGGAACGATTCCGTGAACGATCGACAAGATTGACGCGATTGTTTCAATAGCTCCGGCAGCGCCAAGCAAGTGACATGTCATCGATTTTGTCGAGTTGAGGTTCATCGTGTAAGCGTGCTCGCCGAAAACCGCTTCGATTGCCTTTGATTCGGCAATGTCGCCAAGCGGAGTCGATGTTCCGTGCATGTTCACGCCGTCTACGTCTTCTGGCTTCAAACCAGCGTCGCGCAAACAGTTGATCATTACGTTTCTGGCTCCGAAACCTTCCGGGTGCGGCGCCGTGATGTGATGTGCGTCGGCAGACATTCCGCCACCGCCTACTTCACAGTATATTCTTGCCCCACGCGCTTTTGCGTGTTCGTATTCTTCCAAAATTAGAGCACCGGCACCTTCACCAAGTACGAATCCGTCGCGGTCTTTGTCCATAGGACGTGAAGCCGTTTCTGGGCTGTCGTTGCGTGTTGAAAGCGCGTGCATGGCGTTGAATCCGCCCATGCCGGCGATTGTTACGGCTGCTTCCGATCCGCCTGTCACTACCACATCGGCGTGACCCAAACGGATATAGTTGAAAGCGTCGATAAGTGCGTTCGTAGACGAGGCACAAGCCGAAACCGTGGTAAAGTTAGGGCCGCGGAAACCGTATTTGATCGAAATGTGTCCGCCAGCGATGTCGGCGATCATTTTCGGGATAAAGAACGGGTTGAATTTCGGGACGCCGGTTCCGGCAGAGAATTCCATAACTTCCTGTTGGAAAGTCTCCAAACCTCCAATTCCCGAACCCCAGATCACTCCAACTCTGTCTTTGTCGAGAGTCTCGAAATCAAAATTGGCATCTTTTACGGCTTCTTCCGAAGAAACGATGGCGTATTGTGCGTAACGGTCCATTTTTCGGGCTTCTTTGCGCTCGATGAAATCCTCGACGTTGAAATTCTTGACCTCGCAAGCGAACTTGGTCTTGAAATGTGTAGTGTCGAAATACGTAATAGGAGCCGCTCCCGGCTTACCGGCGATTAGCGCATCCCAATATTCCTGGACTGTATTTCCAATTGGGGTCAACGCTCCTAAACCTGTAACAACTACGCGACGTAATGCCATAAATGCTTCTTTAAAAATGTCGAAAATCGAGAACCGAAAAGTCAAAAAGACTCGTTTGTCGGTCGAAATTCGACGTGGATTTATTGTTTAAACAAATAATACCTATGCTTAATTCCTACAGGATCATTAAAGTCACAGGTATTATCTAGTATTCAGATGATTGAGTGAACAATCTGGATAATCAGTTGAAAAAATAATAACACCCGCAAACTTAACGGAATACGGGTGCTGGGAAATATTATTTTTTAGCCTCTTCGATATAAGAAATCGCCTGACCAACAGTAGCAATGTTTTCAGCTTGGTCGTCTGGAATCTGGATATCAAATTCTTTTTCGAATTCCATGATAAGCTCAACAGTGTCTAGGGAGTCTGCTCCCAAATCGTTGGTGAAGCTTGCTTCCGCAACGACTTCATTCTCATCAACGCCTAGTTTGTCTACGATAATCGCTTTTACTCTTGATGCAATGTCTGACATAATCTTTCTTTTTAAATTTTAATTTGTTGGCAAAAATAAAAACTTTTATTTTAAAACAACCTTTTGGTTCGGAAATGTGAGAACTAATATAAAAAATTAATTTCATAAAGAACCGCTAATTTTGTCCATTCTGGCTAATATTCCGTTTTTTTGCAGACCTAAAAACAACACATGAAAAAGCTCGTCCTTTTCGCTTCTGGAGCGGGTTCTAACGTAGAAAATATCATAAAGTATTTCGATGGCGAACCCAATGTGGAAGTCGCGGCGGTTTTTACCAACAAGCCAGATGCGGGCGTGGTCGAAAAGGCTGAATCCTACAAAATTCCGGTTATGGTTTCGACCAAATCCGATCTTGAAAACGGCAATGCTTTGGCAGAAGTGAACCGGTTTTCGCCCGACCTTATCGTGCTTGCGGGTTTTCTGCTGAAATTTCCATCGGACATCATTGCGGCTTATCCAGACAAAGTCATCAACATTCATCCGGCTTTGCTTCCCAAATACGGTGGAAAAGGCATGTACGGAATGAACGTCCACAGGGCGATTCTCGAAAATAAGGAATCCGAAACCGGAATCTCGATTCATTACGTGAACGAGCATTACGACGAAGGCGCGATCGTTTTTCAGGCGAAAGTTGGTGTTTCCGATTGCGATTCTGCCGAAGAGATTGCCGCCCGCGTGCAAAAACTCGAACACGAACATTTTCCTATAATAATAGCGCAACTTTTAAAGTAATGTCTGCCGAAGTTCACTTGTTTACCGATGGCGCGGCCAAAGGAAATCCCGGCCCTGGCGGTTATGGCGTCGTGCTCGAACTCGTCGGCCAGCCGTATCGCAAGGAATTCTACGAAGGATTCCGTTTGACAACCAATAATAGGATGGAACTTTTGGCGGTAATTGTAGGACTTGAGAAATTGAGAAAGCCTATGACCAAAGTTCTGGTGATTTCCGATTCCAAGTACGTGATCGATTCTGTGGTAAAAGGCTGGGTTTTCGGATGGGAAAAGAAAGGTTTTGTAGGTAAGAAGAATCCCGATCTGTGGAAGCGTTTTCTCAAGATCTATCGGCAACATCAAGTGGCTTTCCAATGGGTGAAAGGACACAACAACCATCCTCAGAACGAGCGTTGCGACCAATTGGCTGTTATGGCGAGCCAGCTTCCGAAGCTTAATGTGGATGCTTTTTACGAGCGGGAAGAAGGAAAATAGCTTTGAAATTCGCACGCTAGTTTTAACAATTTTTACAGGAAATCTGTAATTGGGTTTAGGGCGAAAACTTTACCTTCGGGCGAGACCTAACAAATCTTTGAGATTTGTTAGGTCTGGAGCAAAACCCAAAATTCGCCACTCTAACCTTTGCAATCCCCTAAATTCCAGCCATTTATTTTTGCAAAACTTTACCAATTCGCCCCGTTGGAACTTTCTACATTATAAAGTATCTTTGCGCCTTTCAATAAACACTGGATGAACAAACTACTCATTGTCGGTACGGTAGCTTTCGACGCTATCGAAACCCCATTCGGGAAAACCGATAAGATCCTTGGCGGAGCCGCGACTTTCATTGGCCTTTCCG
>JBCNQO010000102.1:0-6050 GCA_039592825.1 Flavobacterium sp. | reverse complement strand
GCAACAGCACATCGAGAAAGAAAGCATGTACAACACACCGCCGGTTTTCGCCACTTACACGTCGCTTTTGACGCTGCAATGGCTCAAAAACCTTGGAGGCGTGGCCGAAATCGAGAAGCGCAACAACGCTAAGGCAGAATTGCTTTATGGTGAAATCGATCGTAATCCATTGTTTAAAGGAACCGCGGCTGTTGAAGATCGTTCGAAAATGAACGTGACTTTCCTTTTGGAAAACGAAGCCCTGAACGAGAAATTCGATTCGGCCTGGAAAGCTGCGGGAATCTCTGGTTTGGCCGGACACCGTTCGGTTGGCGGATACCGCGCGTCAATTTACAACGCCCTGCCGATCGAAAGCGTGCAGGTTCTCGTAGAGGTTATGAAAGACCTCGAAAGAACTGTCTAACACCGAATCGCGGCCCGGATAGCAGCGGCATCCTTTTTTGCGAAACGATAGTTGCCTTTCAACAGGATTTCATAGCAAAAAAGATACAGCGGATAGCCGGAATTTGCCGCCCAAAAAACAAAAATCAACACTAACACAACGGTTGAATCTTTAATCCTTTAATCGTTCAATCTTTCAATAAAAACCATGAAAATACTAGCCAACGACGGCATTTCGAAAGCCGGACAAGACGCTCTTGAAAAAGCCGGATTCGAGGTAATCACCAGCAAAGTTGCTCAGGAACAGGTAGAGAATTTCATCAATACGCACAAAGTCGAGGTGATTTTGGTGCGTTCTGCGACGAAGGTCAGAAAGGACATCATCGACAATTGCCCGAGTTTGAAAATCATTGGGCGCGGCGGCGTCGGGATGGACAATATCGACGTCGATTACGCGCGTTCAAAGGGATTACACGTGATCAACACACCGGCGTCTTCGAGCGAATCTGTGGCCGAACTCGTTTTTGCGCACTTGTTTACGGGCGTGCGTTTCCTTCAGGATTCGAACCGAAATATGCCGCTTGAAGGCGATTCGAACTTCGACGGCTTGAAGAAAGCTTACGCGGCCGGAGTCGAGTTGCGTGGCAAGACCCTGGGAATCATCGGTTTTGGACGCATCGGACGTGCCGTAGCCAAAATCGGTTTGGGTCTTGGCATGCGCGTAATCGCTTCGGACAAATTCGTAGGGAATGCCGAAATCAAGGTCGATTTCTACAACGGACAGTTCATAAACGTTGACATCGTGACCGAACCGATCGAAGATATCCTGAAACACTCGGACTTTATCTCGCTTCACGTTCCGGCTCAGGACGGTTATGTGATTGGCGCTCCGGAATTCGAGTCGATGAAACAAGGCGCCGGAATCGTGAACGCTTCCCGTGGCGGCGTGATTGACGAAGTGGCGTTGCTAGAAGCGCTCGACAGCGGGAAGATCTCGTTTGCCGGACTCGACGTTTTCGAGAACGAGCCAAAGCCTGCGATCCAGGTTTTGATGCACCCGAAAATCTCTTTGACGCCACATATCGGAGCGGCTACTAATGAGGCTCAGGACAGGATCGGAACCGAATTGGCCGAACAGATCATCGGGCTTTTGAAGCCAGAAGTCAACTGATATCTTATTTAAAAATACCGAAGCCGCTTTTTTTTTAGCGGCTTTTTTTGTGGGTTTGGGATTTGATCGGTGAGATCTTTTTGGACGATTTTGGCGGATGAGATTTCGGATTTCTCCAAACTTGACAAACCTCGGAGACGCGAGTCGAGACGAAATTTTAGGGATTTCCTCAAACCTAACAAATCTCGGAGATTTGTTAGGTTTACCGAAGTTCGAGGATTTTTCCGACTTCCAATTACAGAATTTTACTTCGTACAATTCGAGCAAAGCTCTCGGGTCTGTAAAAAATGTTAAGACAATTAATCGAAATTTTGCTTTGTTTCCGAACGGCAAGTCCAAAATCATACTCACTCTAAACCCGAATTTGCACCAGAATTTCGAAGCAAAACCAAATACTGAAAACTCTCAACAGTTGAAACATCCTCGTTTTCAGGAAGCAAATCCTCACCGAAAACTCTTGATCTCAGTCCTAAAAGCCGTTGCGAATCGCGGTAAGGAGAATCGGTCTTGTCGAGTTTGAATAACGTAATCGTGTTCTCTTCGGTGACGTTTTTTGCGTCTTTTATGCCTTTTAACAACATCAACGGGCCGTCGGCGTTGGCGAGATCAATTTTTTCGCCTTCGGGTGTTGGGAATTGGTCGTTTTTGGGCAGATACATTTCGCTGTCTAGCGTGTGGCTGGCGAAAGTCGTCACTTTGAAACCCGACAATTTTAGTCGGTTGGCGAAGGTTTTGCCGTGGTTTTTGGGCGTTGACTGAAGAGTATGGAAAAGTCCGAAATAGCCGTAGAATTTTTCGTTTTGCAATCCTTTTTTCGATACGATGTTGCGGAAATTCACGATCATGGCCGAATCGCGCGAGATTTTCATGTCCGATTCTTCGAAATTGGCATCGATTCCCAAAACCGTGATTTTCTTGTTGGCCGCCAAACTTTTGTTGTAGTCGTAAAGATGGCTCCATTTGTCGAAAAGTTGCTGGCCCGATTGCTGCGGAATCCTTATGGCCACAAGCTTCACGACTTCCTTGAGCAGATTTTCGTCCTTGATTTCCTTGGACAGGAATTTATTGAGTTTATTGGCTGTCAAACTATCCATTTCCGCCAGATAATATCGCGTTCCAAATTCTTTGTTGGCGAACTTGAACAGCTTTTCATCTACTTTTTGATTGTCGGCAAACCCGTGGATTTCCCCAAAAAGCAAGACATCGGCATTGTCGAGATCATTTCCGAAAAACGATTTGTCCAATTGTTGGTTCAGGTCTGTTTTGGAATTTTCGAGATAAGTGGTGAAAGTTGAATCGGTTCCGCCAAGGAAAATCTTGGAACTGATCCAGAAATAGGAAACCGAAACCGCGATTAGCACGAAAAGTGTCAGAAAAAAGTACTTGGTGATTTTGAGGAAAGTTTTCATGGTTGTTGATTTTTGACCAAAACTATCATTGCCGATCAATCCGTCGAAACAAAGCTTACCGAACTGTGGAATTTTCAGGACGAACCGTTGAAAACCTGTGCAAAAGTTGTGGCTCACGGTTCAAAACTCAGGAACTCAAGAACCTTGCGCTCCGGCACTTTTTAGGTACTTTTGGATTGTGGGCGAACGAAAAACATACCGGCTTTCGCGGATTCTGGGTCGCGTGCGCGAAGTCTTCGAAGAGCAGATCAAAGGCAGGCAATTTTGGCTCCGGGCCGAAATCGCGAGCGTGACTTTTCACCGTTCGGGACATTATTACCTAGAGCTCATGGAATCGGAAAACGGCGTTGTCGTGGCCAAATGCCGCGCGATGATCTGGAATTCGAATCTGGAGCAGATCAAAAGTGATTTGGGACAGGATTTGCCGAACATTCTCAGGAACGGTTCCGAAATTCTGGCATTTGCCGAACTCACGTATTCGGAACTTTACGGGTTGCAGCTCAATGTGATGTCGATCGACAAATCGTTCAACATTGGCGAGCTCGAAAGACGCAAGCAAGCCACTTATAACCGATTGTTCGAAGAAGGCCTGATCGGGAAAAACGCGCAGATACAACCCAAAATCGTGTTACAGAAAATCGCGTTGGTTGGCGCGCCAAGCTCGTCCGGACACACCGATTTCGTGAAACAGGTAAAAGGCAACGAACACGGATTCGATTTCGCGATTACCGAATTCCCGTGTCAGGTTCAGGGCGAACGTGCCGAACAGGACATCGTGAACACGCTCAAAAGTTTGCCACAGCACGATTTTGACGTCGTGGTTTTGATTCGCGGCGGCGGTTCCAAACTCGATCTCGAGGTGTTTAACGCTTACTCGATCGCGAAAGCCGTGGCCGAATTCACGATTCCGGTTTTTACGGGTATCGGGCACGAAACCGACAGCTCAATCGTTGATTTTACGGCGAACAGACATTTTAAAACACCAAGCGCCGTTGGAGCTTTTATCGTCGACAAAGCCTATCAGTTTCGGGTAAAAGTCGAGTCGGTTTATGCTTATGTGACCGAATTCTATAAACGTCAGATGGCGTCCGAAAAGAGCAAAATCGATTTGGGAATGCAGTTTCTCGCCGCGAAATCGGTTAGCATGACAAGGCTCAAACGAGGCGATTTGCACAATTTGTCCAACAGGCTCGCGGCATCGGTAAAACAAAGATTGTCGGGCGAAGAACTTTTCCTGAACTCGGGTGAGCAACTTTTGTCGGTCAAACCCAAATCGAAAATCGAGTCGGAAAACCGAAAATTGCGCGAAAGCGCCGAAACGATCTCGATTCTGGCCAAGCAATCGGTAGACGAGGAAAACGCGATCGTCAGAAACAGATCGGAACTTTTGGCTTTATTGGGTCGGAACCTGATAAACCGCGAGAAGCACAGAATGGAGATGCTCGAGGAAATCCCGGGACTTTTCCATCCGGAACACATCCTCAAAAAAGGATACGCGTTCGTCAGACTCAACGGGAAAATAATTGTCGAAGCCAGTGAAATCGCGGTTGGAGACGAAATCGAGATAGAAATGTACAGCCGGAAAATTACGGCCGTTGTAACCAAAGAAGAACTCAAAAAATGGAAGGAATCACTTACGAAAGTGCTGCAAAAGAGCTAGATGTCATCTTGAACGAGCTAAGGAACGACCAGGTTTCTATTGACGAATTGGCCGAAAAGGTGGAACGCGCCTCGAAACTGATCGCTTTCTGCAAGGAAAAATTGGGCAATACCGAGAAAAAAGTTGAGGATATCGTGGCCAAACTCGGGCTTTGAGGTAAAGAAACGTTAAGCTTTCCAACCTCGGGGAACGATTGCGTATCTTTAAGTAGAAAATCACAAACAATGAAAACCATCATCACTACACTTGTGCTTTTCGCAAGCCTTCTCGCGTGTTCTACGCAACAAACTGCCATTGTCTCATCGGATGCAAAACCTTCAAAAACCGTCGCTGCCAAAAACGACACCGTGCGTATCGCCAATGATTCCCTGGAGTATGAGGTGATCATCATCGATCCCGGTTTCAACAATTGGATGCTTACCAACGCCAGACCTCGCAACTATTACTCCCAATCGTATCTCGAGCAGCACAACATTCCTTGGGTGACGCAGTGGAATATCAATGCCAGATCGCCTCTTACCAACCGCAATGCCGATCTTTACCAGATGGAAATTGACTACCGCAACGGCACGAATTACGGCTATGAAGTGAATTATCTGCTGTTCAATTACCTTAATTATTTCCAGCTGACCAATAAAGTACGACTCGGCGGCCCGATTCCGCGATTGTAGCTTTCGCTTTCGGGAACAATTGCTTATTTTTGGGACAATCCTATCATTCCCGATGAAAAAACTCAAGGAGCGTTGGGGAATCACTTCCGGTTTCCAGCTCGTTATCATCTTTGTCGTTTTCGCGCTTACAGGTTCTTCGGCGGCTTATCTGTCGAAGCCTATCCTGGCTTGGCTCGGCATCGTGAAAGGCGAGGTTTCGCACTGGGTTTATTATCCGCTTTACATCATCCTGATTTTTCCCGTGTATCAGATTTTGCTGATCGCTTTCGGAACGATTTTCGGACAGTTCAGATTCTTTTGGGCGTTCGAGAAAAAAATGCTCAAAGGACTTGGCCTCGGCTTCCTTTTTACCGATAAAAAAAACGCCCAGGACTGAAACCTTGGGCGTTTTCAAATATAAATGATGTCAGATCATTTCCTCTTGATAAGATAAGTGTAGCACCACATTAGCGTGAAACTCGGGATGATGTCTGTAAACGGGATGATTTCCTCGAAAAACGAGAAGATTCCCGCCACTTTCCCAGACGTTCCTTTGTACATCCAGGCCATCAACAGACCCGAAATGGGCGCCCAGATCACGTCTCCGAATTCCCCGATGAAAGGAATCGTGAACGACAGCATCCCGATAAGATCGAACAAGATGCTCAACGCCAGATCGCGCGATTTGTTCACGTCCATTGGCGAATCGGCTACCAATTGCAATTTGTCTTTTACCATATCATTTACGAATAAAGGCATTACTGATGTTTTAGCTGCGC
>JBCNQO010000101.1:0-6058 GCA_039592825.1 Flavobacterium sp. | reverse complement strand
GGCTTCGGAAATCGCCGCGATAATGTCCGAAACGCCCACAGATTTGGCTTCAGAGAAAATCGTAACCAAAGGATCGGTGTATTTTCCGGCGTAATCGTTATTCACGTCTTTCATGTCGAAAACCAGAACTGAGTCTTTGCGAACCTCGACTGCATCGGAATCGCCTCCAAAAAGCGCACTGATAAGCACCAAAAGGAAAAAAGATCCCATAAAGAACAAAAAGATACCGACGATCGTGGCCAGTACGTTGCTGAGGAATTTCATAAAGTGTTTTTTGTGTTAGTGAATCCTGTGCCGAATTCGTTACAATTTATGGCTGCTAAACCTTTGCTAAACTTATCAACACAGGCGCCCAAAGATAAGTTTTTCCGTTAATTTGTGGCCGATTATGAATGCGCAACATCAGGTAGTTTTGGCCATCGGAAGCAATCAGGGCGATCGCCTTGCATTGGTGAAATCGGCTATTTCACATATCCACAAAAATATTGGTACCGTGATTCGGGTTTCGAAACTTTACGAGACGCCGGCCTGGGGATTTGAGGGCGAACCGTTCTACAATTGCGCGCTTTTGATGCATACCACAAAACCGGCTCACGAAGTGCTCGATCTGGTGCTCGAAGCCGAAACCGTTTTGGGACGAGTGAGAACGGGCGAACCAGGTTATCAGTCGCGTGCAATCGACATTGACGTGATCACGTTCAACGAAGATATCATCACGACCGAAAAGCTCAAAGTGCCGCATCCGCTAATGCAGGAAAGACTTTTCGTTTTGATGCCGATGCGCGATCTGAACCTCGATTGGCGCCATCCGATTTTTCAGAAATACCTGCATGAACTACTGACGATTTCAGAAGACAAAAGTGTCTGCAAAGTCGTTGGGAATCTCGATTCGCCTCTGAAAGACGTGGCTTTGGACAATTTCCGATACATCGCGATCGAAGGAAATATCGGAGCCGGAAAGACGACTTTGACGTGCAAGATCGCGTCTGATTTCAATGCGAAAACCGTTTTGGAGCGCTTTGCGGACAATCCGTTTTTGCCCAAATTCTATGAAGATCAAAACCGATACGCGTTTCCGTTAGAAATGTCGTTTCTGGCCGACCGTTTTCAGCAAATTTCAGACGATCTCGCCCAATTCGACCTTTTCCGCGATTTCATCATTGCCGATTACCACATTTTCAAGTCGCTGATTTTTGCCAAAGTCACTTTGGGAGACGACGAATATCGCCTGTACAGAAAGCTGTTCGAGATCATTTACAAGGAAATGCCGAAGCCGGATTTGTACGTGTATCTGTACCAAAATACCGACAGATTGCTCGAGAATATCAGAAAGCGCGGCCGTTCATATGAACAGGAAATTCCAGCCGATTATCTCGATTCGATCAACCGCGGCTATCTCGACTACATCAAGTCGCAAACCGATCTCAATGTTTTGGTGATCGATGTCTCGGACAAGGATTTCGTGAAAAATCAGGAAGATTACGTGTACATTCTCGACGAGATCAAATCGAAAATCCCGAACTAACGTTTTAGTGAAAAATGCCCGCGGATCACAGGAATTTGCGTGCCCGATTCGAACACGAACCAATAATCGTCGCTCGGAAGCGGTTTTCCGTTGAAAGTTCCGTCCCAAAACAAATTCTCGCGATTTAAGGTTTTGAGGAATTTTCCGAATCGGTCAAAAATCTGCGTCGAAGCTTTCGGGTAAAAAATCATGCCGTTTACCGTCCATAAATCGTGGAAACCGTCGGCGTTTGGCGTGAAATAATCTGGAATGACGATTGTTTTCACATAAGGGAAATCGTCTGAGCCGCAACCGTGGGTCGACTGGGCGTAAAGTGTCGTAATGTCGGAACCCGAAACGATGAAATTTGGTGAATCCTGCCAAGTCGATCCGTTGAGCGAATACTCGAAATCGCCCGAAGTGCTCGTCATAATAGTGAGTTGGTTTCCATACAAAACCGCTCCGATTATCTCTGGGATATTCTTCTGCAAAACCGTGAAAGTCTTGACAGCACTGCAGTTCGCGGGCGCTGGAGTCGTTACCGTTACCGTGAAAACGCCTTGTCCGAAAACGGTGATCTGACGCGTGGTTTGCCCGGTTGACCACAAATACGAAACGCCCGAAATGCCGGCGTCGAGAATCGCGCTTCCGTTTTCGCAAATGCCAACATTGGGTTCGTCCTGAACTTGCGGAATCGGGTAGATCGTAACGTTTACGGGCACTCGCGTTCCGGGGCAAGCGTTGCTAAGAGCTTCGGCATAATAAGTCGTTGATTGATGCAAAACCGGAGTCGTGAACGAATTTCCTGTTGCAATCGAATTTGCACCAGTGGCATTTTCATACCAATTAATCGTTCCCGAACTGGCCGTGGCCGAAATCGTGACGCTGCCTTCGCAAGAACTCGCGTTTGTGGTTGAAGTGATCGTTGGAATGTCGTTTATGGTTGCGACGACCGGAATTCTCGTGCCCGTCGCGCAAGTCGCATCGTAAGCCGAAACGTAGAAAGTAGTGGTTTGGTTCAGGATTGGAGTCGTGAAATCATTTCCCGTCCCGACGATATTGCCGCCAATAGCCGAATCGTACCACGTCGCATTCCCATTTTGGACTTGAGCGTGCAAAGTCACTGCCGACGGGCCGCAACCTGAAGCGCCGGTCGTGCCAGAAATCGACGGAATCGCCATGGAAGTCATAGTCGAAATATTCAAAATCGGGTCGCCTGGCATTCCGCCGTATTCGACGATGAAACCTTTCGGGACGTAATCGCCACCGCCGCCTTCGTCTCCCAGATCGTTCCACGAACCTTGAACGCCAATGCCCGGAGCGGTGATGTGCGCGTAATCTTCTTCATCTAGATTGTTGGGTTCGCCGTTGTTCCAGTTCGCGTAATTCGGGGTCGAGCCGTTGGCCGCGCCGTTCCAAAAAACGGTTCCGGCTTCTGGGCCAGTCATCCATTTCCAAACGCCTTCGGTTTCGGAATCGCTTCCTCCAATCCAGCCCGTTCCCGACGATTGTTCGCCGCACAAAGCTGCTTCGTCGGCCGCGCCAATGGTTGCCAGATAGCCTTGAAGTCCGTAATAAGTCATTGCTTCTGCGGCGACTTTGGCATCTGTCCATTTGATGTTCAGGTTTGGGATGAATTGGTAGTAATGTCCCGTCGATGGCAGGTAATTCGCGTTTCCGGCGGTAATCGAGAATGTTCGGTTTCCCGATGGATTTGCGGCCGAACTCGTAAAAACGATGTCTTCGATCGCCGACTCGAATTGGGCGTAAGTGACCAATTGTCCGGCAACGGCACTTATCAGCGTAAGTTTTCCCGTGCCCGAATTCCAGCTCGTGTTTATCGCCGGATGACTTCCCATCAAAGTGAGCAAATCGGTTCCGTTTTGGTAGCCGACCGAAATCTGGACGTACATCGCAATAGTGCCCGAATCGTCTGGGTCGGTAATCGTAATATTGTTGACAATCTTGTTCTGCGTGCCCGGACAGAAAACGTTGAGTCCGACGGCAGTTAGAGTAGGAGGCGAGTTGGTTTGTGAAAATGCTTTTACGCCTGGAAAAAGTCCGAGGAACGAAAAAACCAATGCCAGCCAATTTTTCACCTAAAGCGTTTTATTTCTGTAGTTTACAAAATAAATCCCAAACTACAATGCCAGCCGAAACCGAAATGTTGAGCGAGTGTTTTGTGCCCAATTGCGGAATCTCGATCACGCCGTCGCAAACCTCGATTGCCTTCTGGCTCACGCCAAAAACCTCATTTCCGAAGACCAGCGCATAAGTCGTTTCGGCTTCAGGCTCGAACTTTTCGAGTGAAATCGAATTTTCCACTTGTTCGAGCGCATAAGTTTTTACGCCTTTTTCCTTGAGTTTGGAAATGGCTTCGACCACGTCTTTCTCGTGTTCCCAAGCTACAGTTTCGGTGGCGCCCAAGGCCGTTTTATGGATTTCCTTGTTCGGAGGCGTGGCCGTGATGCCGCACAGGATGATCTTTTCGATAAGGAAAGCATCTGCAGTCCTGAAAACCGAACCGATGTTATGCAGGCTTCGGATGTCGTCCAAAACCAAAATCAAAGGCGTTTTAGCAGCCGACTTGAAATCGGAAACCGATAATCTATCGAGTTCGCTGTTGGCGAGTTTTCTCATTTTTAGTTGATTTTTTAAGACTGAAGATGACAGACGGATAGATAATAGACAGTGCGGCGATGACTAGACTCTTTTTTCGGTTCAACAGTCTATTATCTATTTTCTTTAATCGACTTTCTTAACAAAAAAAGCTTCCCGGTTAAGAGAAGCTTTTCCAATTATAAGTAAGATTGATTAGCCTTTTGGAGCTTCTGTATCAAGGACAGTTCCTTTGATAGTCAAAACTTTTGGCTGCTCAGAAGCGTTAGAAGTAACTGTTACTGTCTTGGTGAAAGCGCCAACGCGCTCAGTAGCGTATTTTACTCCGATAACTCCTCTTGCACCTGGCATGATCGGCTCAGTCGGTTTTGTTGGAACCGTACATCCGCAAGATCCTGTGGCGTTCGTGATGATAAGTGGCTTGTTTCCGTTGTTGTTGAAAACGAACTCACGCTTACCGTCGGCGTTTTTGTTGATTGTTCCGTAGTCGATAGTCTCGTTCTCGAAAACGATTCCAGGACCTTCAACTTTCGGAGCAGCTGCAGTCGTAGCTTTCTTCGCTGTAGCCTTTTTAGTCTGGGCTTGGGAAACCGTTAGCCCACCGATAGTTAGCATAGCCAACAAAAGGTATTTTTTCATGTCTTTATGGTTTTAAAAAGTGACGGACAAATCTATTGAAAAATTGCAAACGCGTCTCGATTAAGGTCTTAAAATTAATTTAATTTTTGTTGTGAACCCAACAGCGGTCAAAAATCTTTAAATTCGCCAATCGATTTTTTTACCCTTAAAACACGAGAATTTTGGCTACCAAACAGAAAGAAGCGAAGGAAACGCCTTTGATGAAACAATACAACGAAATCAAGCGGAAATACCCAGACGCTTGCCTGTTGTTCCGCGTTGGCGACTTTTACGAAACGTTTGGTGAAGACGCGATAAGGGCGTCGAAAATTCTGGGAATCGTGCTTACGAAAAGAGGCGCAGGTTCCGAAACCGAGACCGCCTTGGCTGGATTTCCGCATCATTCCTTGAATACGTATTTGCCGAAATTGGTGAAAGCCGGATTGAGAGTTGCGGTTTGCGATCAGCTCGAAGATCCGAAAATGACCAAAACGATCGTGAAGCGTGGCGTGACCGAACTCGTGACGCCGGGCGTTTCCATGAACGATGAGGTTTTGGTTTCAAAGTCAAACAACTTTCTGGCGTCGGTGCATTTTGGGAAGAAACTTTTGGGTGTTTCATTTTTGGACGTGTCGACGGGCGAATTTCTGACTTCTCAGGGGAATTCCGAATACGTCGACAAATTGCTGCAAAACTTCAGCCCGTCTGAAATTCTGGTTCCGAAAGCCTTCAAACAAGATTTTAACGCGCTTTTCGGAGAAGGCTTCCACACGTTTCACCTCGAAGATTGGATCTACAAAGCCGATTACGCGTTCGAGTCGCTCAACAACCATTTCAAGACGACTTCGTTAAAAGGTTTCGGTATAGACGAGTTGCCAGACGGAATCATAGCGTCGGGCGCGATTCTATATTATCTGTCGGAAACCCAACACAATAAATTACAACATATTACTGCTATCCAGCGAATTGCCGAAGACGCTTATGTCTGGATGGACAGATTTACGATACGCAACCTTGAGCTTTATCACAGCTACAACCCGAATGCCGTGACGCTTCTGGATGTGATCGACCGCACGCTTTCGCCAATGGGCGGACGACTTTTGAAGCGTTGGCTCGCACTTCCATTGAAAGATGCCGACAGAATCCGCAATCGCCATCAGATCGTCGGTTATCTGAAAGACAATCAGGACGTTTTGCAAAGCATCCAATTCCAAATCAAACAAATGAGCGACCTGGAACGCCTGATTTCTAAAATCGCGACTGGAAAAGTTTCGCCACGAGAAGTCGTTTATCTTAAAGATTCGTTGAACGCGATTG
>JBCNQO010000100.1:0-6062 GCA_039592825.1 Flavobacterium sp. | reverse complement strand
TGATTTCGGTTTGGACGATATTTCGTTCCGCGAAGCGACGACTTGTTTGTATCAGGAAACCGTGACTGTTACGGTAACTTCTGGCACGACTCCGACATTTGCGTCGGTTGCCCCGATTTGTTCGGGAGATGCGCTATCGGCTTTGCCCACAACTTCCACTAATGGAATCACCGGAACTTGGTCGCCGGCCTTGAACAATTCCGCCACGACGGTTTACACCTTTACTCCTAATTCCGGACAATGTGCATCCGCAACGACGCTGACCATAACCGTAAACCAAAGCACCACTCCAACCTTTACGGCCGTTGCGCCAATCTGTTCAGGATCGGTTCTGAGTCCGTTACCAACGACTTCTAACAATGGAATCACCGGAACCTGGTCGCCGGCTTTGAACAATTCCGCTACGACGGTCTACACTTTTACCCCGAATGCCGGACAATGCGCCGCAACGACGACACTCACGATTACCGTCAATACGACAAACCTCACTCCTACTTTTGCGGCGGTAAACGCGATCTGTTCGGGCGAAAACCTGAATGCGCTTGCCACGACTTCGATCGAGGGAATTACCGGAACTTGGTCGCCAGCTTTGAACAATTCCGCAACGACGGTCTACACTTTTACCCCGAATGCCGGACAATGTGCCAACACGACGACTTTGACGATTGTGGTAAACCAGCCGATTGGGCCGACTTTTACGCCGATCGCGCCAATCTGTGCCAATTCCACATTGAATCCGCTACCGACGACCTCGATTGAAGGAATTACCGGAAGTTGGTCGCCGGCCTTGAACAATTCCGCAACGACGATCTACACTTTTACGCCAGACGCCGGACAATGCGCAACGACTTCGACTTTGACGATTACCGTAAATGACGCGCCTGATTTCACGATTTCACAAGGTTGCAACGGCGCGAGTTATATGCTGAATGCGGTTCAGGACGATGCTTCAAACTCGATTTACGCTTGGTTTGACCCGAATGGGACGCAGATCGGTTCGGATGCTTCTGTGGCGGTTTCAACTCCTGGAATGTACGAACTCGTGATTACGCAAAACGGCTGCAGTTCGCAACAGAATGTGAGCGTGATGTCTACGCTTTGTACGATACAAAAAGGGATTTCGGCCAACAACGACGGGCTTAACGACTATTTCGACCTCGAAGGTTTCAACGTGAGAAAACTCCACATTTTTAACCGATACGGCACCGAAGTCTACGCCAAGTCGAACTACAAAAAAGAATGGTACGGACAGAGCGACAAAGGCGAAAACCTGCCAGACGGCACGTATTATTACGTGATCGACTTCGAGCAAACACAGACCAAAACCGGTTGGATCTACATCAACCGCGCACAATAAGTTTTTAGTAGCAGAAACGGTGGCAGTGGCCCAGCAGCACAATGAAGAATGTTCGTCCTGCCGCTGTTTTCTTTTTTGGGATTTTACGCTAACGGCAACTCAAACCAGAAAACGCTTCCCAGTCCCAAATCGCTTTCCACGCCGATTTTTCCGCCTTGGGCTTCGATGAACTCGCGGCTAATCGCCAAACCCAATCCCGTGCCCGATTTCGATTTTCCAGGAATCTGGAAATAGCGGTCAAAAATACGTTGCTGGTACTTTTTGTCAATGCCTTGACCTTTGTCCGAAACGCTCAATTTCAAAAGATTTTCTGTCGCTTCCGCGGACACCAAAATCTTCGAATTTTCGGGCGAATAACGGATCGCGTTCGTAAGGAAATTCACCAAAACCCACGACGTTTTGTCTTTGTCGGCGCGAACGTCGGGCAAATCCATATTGTCCCAAACAATCGAGATCGCTTTTTGTTCTGCTTGCGATTTTACGGCCTCGAGCGATGGCGACACAATTTCCGCGACGGCGCTTTTGCCGATCACCAATTGTATATTTCCCGTCTCGAGCTGCGACATTTCCAGTAATTCTCCGGTGATTTTGAGCAAGCGCGTACTGTCGTCTTTTATGCTTTCCAGAAGTTGTTTTTGATCCGGATTTAATTCTCCCGTGGTTTCCTTTTCGAGCAATTTCAAACTCAGGTTTATGGACGCGATTGGCGTTTTGAGCTCGTGGGAAACCGTCGCGATAAAGTTCGTCTTGGCAAAATCGAGTTCCTTGAAAACCGTGATATTCCTAAGGATGATAAAGTTTCCAATCGCAATTGAATGTTCTTCTCCGGTTGGCGTAATGTTGATTCCGACGTTCTCGCGCTCGAAATAACTCTCTTTCCCGTTGGCGAAAATCTTGATCGGATGCGCTTTCGGGCTTTCCATCTCGTTCACGATCAGGCTTTTTAGCAGATCGTTCCTCAAAGCGACTTCGGATGCCGATTTCCCGATCGCATCTTCGGGCTTCAATCCCATGATTTTCAAGGCTTCGTCATTGGCCGATAGAATGATTCCGTCGTTGTCCAGACCAATCACGGGATCGTGCATATTGTCTAGCAATGTCTCGATCCGTTTCTTTTCCACAAGCAGTTTATTGAGATTGGAATCGGAGAATTCCTGCAACTTCACGGCCATGACGTTGAACGATTTCGCCAAATCCCCAAATTCGTTGTTTTCGGAAAAATGCACGCGCTGTCGGTAATTCCCGCTGGCAATTTGTTTGATGCTCTCGGTGATTTCCCTTATCGGATTGGCAATGTGGTTCGGCAGATTCACCATGAGATTGAACGCGATCAGAAAGCACAGACAACCCGCGATCGCGATGACCCAATTGGCGGTTTCGGCCGTGTTTTTGGCCATGTCTGACTTCTTTTTCAAAGCATCCATATTGAGTTTCATGATCTCGAAAATGCCCTGACGGATGTTGGCCTTGACCGATTCGTCTGACGGATTCGCCTTGAGCTGCAAAAAATTCGCCTGCACGTCTTTGGTGACTTTTTCCTCGCCAGCTTCGGTGATATTCCCGACTTGTTTTGCCAGATTTTGTTCGAAAGTAGCCACCGCATCGGCGTTCGCGTTTTTCATATCGTCCAGAGCCGATAACATCTTTCGCGAATATTCGAGCGTGTTGTAATTGGCTTTGAGGATGTTTTCGGTATCGCGTTTGATCGCAAAAATGTAGTACGAACCGAGAATAGTCAGCAAAAGGATAAGCGAAAAAAGCAGTCCTACAGCGAGATTGAGTTTGGTTTTGGTTTTCATGATAAGATGACTAAGTCGACGTTCGAGCTTGACAACCTATTGAGCAATCGGTTGAAAATGGACGTACTCAAAATTACTTTAAACAATCTGAAGTGCGGCTTTCCGATGCAGACTGTCGTGATTTTCTTTTCGGACGCGATTTCCAGAATTCCTTCGGCCGCATGTCTCTTCTCGATCCGGATCACTTCTGCGCCCAATTCCACGGCCAGCTTGAAGTTGTTGATCAAATGGCGTTGCTTGTCTAACGCGATTTTGTCCGGACTTTCCTTTGGCGTCTGCACATAAAGCACGAACCACTCGCCCGAATTGTAGTAATTGGCCAATCGCGCGGTTTTCCGGATCACGTTTTTAGCCGTTTTTTCGTTCGATGAAATACAGGCCAAAAGTCGTTCGTGTTTCACCGCGACACTCTGCGGCATTTCGGTCTCGACCTTTCGCACGACCTGGCTCGCGACTTCTTTCAACGCCAATTCGCGCAATTGCAGGATCTTTTCAGACTTGAAGAAATTTTGTAAAGCCGAAGCGATTTTGTCCGAAGTGTAAATCTTGCCTTCCTTGAGACGCGAAATGAGTTCGTCGGCGGTCAAATCGATGTTCACCACTTCATCGGCAAGGCGCAAAACCTTGTCTGGCACGCGTTCGCGAACGTCGATTCCCGTAATCCGTTTTACATCTTCGTGCAGACTTTCGATGTGCTGGATATTGATGGCCGAAATCACGTTGATGCCCGACTCGAGAATCTCCAGAACGTCCTGCCAGCGCTTCTCGTTCTTGCTGCCTTCGATGTTCGTGTGCGCCAATTCGTCCACGATTACGACTTCGGGACGCAAATTCAGGATCGCCTGAACGTCCATCTCGTCTAGGTCTTTTCCTTTGTAGAAAAGCCGTCTGCGCGGAATTACGGGAAGTCCGTCCAATAACTCATGCGTTTCCACGCGATTGTGGGTTTCGATATAGCCGATCTTGACGTCGATGCCGTTCTTGAGCAAGGAATGCGCTTCGGTCAACATGCGGAAAGTCTTGCCCACACCAGCCGACATGCCAATGTAGATCTTGAATTTCCCGCGTCGGAATTTTTGGATGAGCTCGAGGAAGCGTTCGGGTTCGGACATCTATTTGATTTTAGAATTTGGGATTTGGAATTTGGGATTTGGAATTTGGGATTTGGAATTTGGGATTTGGGATTTGGAATTTGGGATTTCACCAAAACTGTATTTCGGAAGCCAGAATAGTCCGACTCCCGAAACACAAACACAAACCAAAAATGAAATTATAACCTAAAATTCACCGCGAGGGTAATCCTGCTCTCATTCTTTCTCAAATCCGGACGCCACGTATTTGCGGGCGTGTCGACCCAACCGTCCGGAGAAGTCGTTCCGCCTGGTCCGGCGAAATACGGAATGTTGCTCGAACGGTATCCATACTCGAGTCGGAACGTAACGAAATCGTTCGGCATCACGTCAAACGTGGCCGTTCCTTGGAACATCTTGAGGTCTTTTCCATTCGCCAAAGCGTCATTAAAGTCATTATCGGCTACCGGAGAAGGTGAAAATGCCAAATAAGCGCCCGGATTCGTGATCACGTCCCCACGCAAAGTCAACGCCAGCTTGTTCTTGGCAAACCACACGCGATTGGCCAGCGAAGTTCCCAACATATAATTGTCCTTCGCTTCCACTCCATCGCCAGACTGAAAACCGTAATGCGAGTTCAAACTGAAGGCTGCCTGCGAAATCCCGTTGCTTTCCTTGTCCTTGAAATAGCGGTAAACGACGCTGTTGTCGTGGTGGAAGCGCGCCACATCGGAATTTCTCGAATCCTTGCCGTTCACGTAAAAATTCGCCACGACCTGCAAATTCTCGTTCGGACGCCAGTAGTTCGAAGATCCGAGACCGAGACTGCGGTTCCAGCTGTTATAAGATTGCCAACCGTTCAGGAGCCACAATTCGGTCTTGAATTTTTTTGACGGAAAATACTGCACGCGCGCACCCTGAAAGTAGAAAGGCGTAAAGTCGCAAACCATCGAACGCTGGTAAGACCAGTTTTCTCCTATCACATAGCTCTCCAACCCAATGTAGCTCATGAAGATGCCGGCTTCGACGTTGAGTCCGTAGTCGACGTCAAAATGATAGCCGGCAGCCGCTTCCCTGATGTATTTGAGGTTGTTTATTGATGTATTGCGTCCGTGGCCCGTCGTTCCGTCCAAATCCTGGACTATCGAACCCATTTGCCCGTATTGCAGCCACAAACGCCCGATCGTATTCTTGTAATTCGTCTCGAGTCCTATACTCGCCATGTTGATCGCAAACTCATTCGATCGCCCTATTGACGAGGAAATCGTGTGCGTTTTGTCTTTCGGGTGATGGAAATCGTAGTTGTAATACGAATCGACATAAACCACTCCAGTCACGATCGTTTCACCGTTCTTGTCCTTGAGTTGTAGCGGGAAATCGGTTTGCCTGTTCTGGCCGTTCACCCAGGAAAGGTCGTAGCCCTCGAACGGGATTTTTGCAGTTGCAGTGGAATCGGTTTGAGCCTGTAGCCCAAGAGTTACGAGCATTGCGCCCGCCAATAATTTAAATGATGTCATTTGGATTTTATTTTTATTTTTTGGGATTGACAGATTTTTAGATTCGCAGATCAGCAGATTCGCAAATTGTCAGAATATCTAGCAACGATCGTATTTTTGAATGTTTCCGACAGCAATCGGAATTATCAATTGTCAATTATCAATTATCAATTGCCAACTCGAGATTCAGCTCAAGCACGTTAACAGTTTCAGTACCCGCAATCGTCGGCGTTTCGATATGTCTCTCGACTAGTTTCCTAACTTCGGATTCCTCGAGACCGCGTTCTTTCGCGACCCGTTTTACCTGAACCAAAGCAGCTTGAGGCGAAATATGAGAATC
>JBCNQO010000010.1:0-10812 GCA_039592825.1 Flavobacterium sp. | reverse complement strand
CAAAATTTCATTCTGTTACGAATTTCACAATCACAATATTTATAAAATCCCGATTCGCTATCTTTGTGCCACTTAAAACACAACGATATGCCAAAAGGTTTTTATAGCGTACCGAAAGCAGTCAACGAACCTGTAAAATCGTACGCCCCGAACTCGCCAGAAAAGGCCGCCGTTCTTGCGACTTACCGCGAATTGTGGAATACTCAAATCGATGTTCCGCTTTACATAGGAAGCGAAGAAATCAAGACCGGAAACACGCGCAACATGACGCCGCCTCACGACCACAAACACGTTTTGGGTCAGTATCATCTGGCAGAAAAATCGCACGTAGAGAAAGCCATCGCGAACGCTTTGGAATCGCGCAAAAACTGGGCTTCCTTGCCTTGGGAACAACGCGCCGCAATTTTCCTGAAAGCGGCAGAATTGATCGCCGGACCATACCGCGCCAAAATCAATGCAGCTACGATGATCGCCCAATCCAAGACAATTTTTCAGGCAGAGATTGACGCCGCTTGCGAGCTTATCGACTTTTTGCGTTTCAACGTAGAGTTCATGACCCAAATCTACGCCGATCAGCCAAAGTCTACTTCAGACATGTGGAATCGCGTGGAATATCGTCCGCTCGAAGGTTTCGTTTATGCCGTGACGCCTTTCAACTTCACCGCGATTTCTGCAAATTTGCCGGCCAGTGCAGCTTTGATGGGTAACGTCGTGGTTTGGAAACCATCCGATTCACAGGTATTTTCTGCCAAAGTCATCATCGACGTTTTCAAGGAAGCCGGAGTTCCAGATGGCGTAATCAACGTTGTTTTTGGCGATGCACAGATGATTTCGGAAACCGTTTACGCAAGCCCCGATTTTGCTGGAATCCACTTTACGGGATCGACTCACGTGTTCAAGGACATCTTCAAACACATCGGAAATAACATCGAAATTTACAAGACTTACCCTAGAATCGTCGGGGAAACCGGAGGAAAAGACTTCATCGTGGCTCACCCGAGCGCGAACGTACGTCAGGTCGTTACTGGAATCACTCGTGGCGCTTTCGAATTCCAGGGTCAGAAATGTTCTGCCGCTTCACGCGCTTACATCCCTCAAAGTTTGTGGCCAGCCGTGAAATCGGAACTCGAAAAAGACATCAAGTCGTTCAAGATGGGAACGCCGGAAGATTTCTCGAACTTCATCACGGCCGTGATCCACGAAGGTTCTTTCGACAAACTTGCCAAATATATCGACGGAGCCAAAGCCGACCCCGATGCAGAAGTGATCGTTGGTGGAAACTACGACAAATCTGTAGGGTATTTCGTAGAGCCGACAGTTATCCTTACGACAAATCCAAAATACGTGACCATGGAAACCGAATTGTTCGGACCCGTCATCACGATTTACGTTTATGAGGACGCAAAATGGGCCGAAACCCTGAAACTCGTTGACGAAACTTCGCCTTACGCGTTGACCGGAGCGATTTTCAGCCAGGACAGATACGCGATAAACGAAGCCACGAAAGCACTCGAAAACTGCGCCGGAAACTTCTACATCAACGACAAACCGACCGGAGCCGTTGTTGGCCAACAGCCTTTTGGAGGCGCTCGCGCATCGGGAACAAACGACAAAGCCGGTTCTGCCCAGAACTTGTTGCGTTGGGTTTCGCCTCGCACCATCAAGGAAACTTTCGTTACTCCTGTAGATTACCGCTATCCTTTTTTGGGTGAATAACCAAAAATTTGCGATTAAATAACTGAAGCCCTGACGATTGTCGGGGCTTTGTGTTTATATTTGGAAAAACATCAGATTTATGAAGAAAACACTACTCTTTCTACTTTTGGCATCTTCCGCAGTTTTCGCTCAAAACGTCCCTCAAAATTACATGGGAATTATTTATACCGATCAAGGCGGCGTTGCAGACGGATTCAACTTCCGAACCTATCAAATTGTAAACAGTGCGGCTCCACTCAATTACGAAGCGGGTTCGGGCACAATTGTGTGGAATTTCGAGAACCTGACCGAAATAGGATCTTCGTCTTATAGTCTTACTACTCCAACTGCAGACGAACTCAATTTTTTTCCGGGAACCGACCGTGTGTTGACGATGGTAGTCAACGGACAATCGTCTCAGGCTTTTATGGGAAACAACGGCGGCAGCTTTACCGGAGCGGCCACTCCGGAATTCACGCTTACTTACACGAATCCCGCGGTAATGGGGAGCTTCCCTTTGTCTTTGGGCTATTCGAATTCAGACGCGGTTGCCGGTACTTTTTTGTATGACACTTATTTCGGAACTTTTTCGGGAACGATTACTACTGCCGTAGATCAATCAGGAATGTTGATGACCTACGCTTTTGAAGAACCGCACGAGGTTGTCCGCTTTAAAACAGTTCAGACACTGTCGCTTTCTTATCCGCCTTTTGGAGTCGTCGGAACATTTACCCAAACCATTTACCATTATTACGACACAGACCTGGAATGGCGTTGGCCGCAGTTCCGAAGCACCAATACGGTCTTGAGCGTTCCTTTGCTTGGAGTGAATGAAAACAACACGATCCTGGAGCAACAGACGCAGGTTTTTCTTGGAACTCCGGAAAGCTCAAAAACTACCGTAACGCTCTATCCGAATCCGACAAACGGCCTTATCAATGTAGCATCAGAAGACAATATCCGATCAATCGCGATTGCCGATGTTACAGGAAAACTGGTCCGAAACATCGAAAACCCGAATCAGCAAATCGATTTGTCCGAACTCAAAACGGGCATTTACTTTGCGACGATACTGTCCGAAAAGGGCAAAACCGTCAAAAAGATCATCAAGAACTAAAGCAAAAATCCCGGCCAAAACGACCGGGATTTTTTTATGGGTTGAGTTCGCCTTTGAACTTTATGGGCAAGTAAACCACTTTTTTCGTCTCGAAGAATTCGCCTTCGAAAAAATCGGGAATCTCGAACAATTGTATCTTTTGGTAATCTTTCAATTCTTCCGAAAGATCGCCGCCTTTCAGATACAAAATGCCGTTCGCGAGTTCGTGCTGTTGTTTTTTTGCGATTTTCGTCTTTACCCAAGACACGAAATCGGGCATGTTCGTAACCGCGCGGCTTACTACGAAATCGAATTGTTTGTCAACGAGTTCGGCCCTTTTCTGTTCGGCTTTCACGTTCTTCAAACCAAGAGCGTCGGCCACGGCCTGCACCACTTTGATTTTCTTTCCTATGACATCTATCAGGTAAAAATTGGTTTCTGGGAACAAAATTGCGAGCGGAATTCCAGGAAAGCCACCGCCCGTACCAACGTCCATAACAGACGCTCCGGGAACGAACGCCTGTACTTTCGCGATAGCCAGCGAATGCAGCACGTGACGCGTGTAAAGTTCTTCTATGTCTTTTCGCGAAATCACGTTGATCTTGGCGTTCCAATCCTCGTAAAGCTCGCGCAATTTGGCGAATTGTTCCCTTTGGGTATCAGTTAAATGCGGGAAATGGCGCAGGATTTCTTCCATTGTGAGATTTTTTACTTACGTACAATTCGGCCGCAAGGGCCTCGGGTGGCAAAAGTAGCCATTCACAACGGATTTTTTTTGTTTTTGTAAACCTTTGAACCTGTTTTAATAATTACCTTTGGCATCATTTTTTAGCATGAATTACAACCTTCCGACATTTTCCACCCAGGATTCCGTAAAATTTTTCAGAACGCTGAACTCTCGGGTGAATGCGTACTTCAAGGAGAACAATATCAAGAAGACCGGAAATTGGCAGATATACCTCAAAACCGCGATTCTTTTCGCCATTTTTCTCGCCCCATATTTCCTGATCATGGCACTCAATCTTCCGTTCTGGGCACATTTGCTTTTGAGCGTCGCCATGGGAATAGGAATGGCCGGAATCGGCATGAACGTAATGCACGACGGCAACCACGGATCGTATTCGTCCAAAAACTGGCTCAACAAATTCATGGGCGGCACAATCTACATTCTAGCCGGAAACGTTTACAATTGGCAGGTTCAACACAACGTGCTGCATCACACCTACACGAATATCCAAGGGCACGACGAAGACCTCGACGCCGGGAAAATCATCCGTTTTACGCATTCGGCAAAATGGAGACGTTTCCACAAATTCCAGCATTATTACTCGATTTTTCTTTACGGATTATTGACTTTCAATTGGGCGATCACTACAGATTTCCTTCAGATGAAACGCTACTTAAAGCGAAAATTGTCTTACGGAAAATTCAAAAGTCCGGCGTTTCAATGGACGACTTTAGTGATCACGAAAGTCATTTATTTCTCGATTTGGATCGTACTTCCGATGATCGCCGGCGTAATCTGGTGGAAAGTCCTTATCGGATTTTTCCTGATGCATTACACCGCCGGACTCATTTTGAGCGTCGTGTTCCAGTTGGCGCACGTAGTCGAGGCTACAGACAATCCGGTTCCTGACGAAAACGGTACGATGGAAAACACTTGGGCGATCCATCAACTTTACACCACGGCCAATTTCGCACCAAAGAACAAAGTCGTGAACTGGTTCACCGGCGGACTCAATCATCAGATCGAGCACCACATTTTCCCGAACATCAGCCACGTGCATTACAGCAAGATTTCCAAGATCATCAAGGAAACCGCGGCCGAATGCAATTTGCCTTATCACGAATTCAAGACGATGCGTTCTGCCGTCGCGGCCCATTTCCGTCATTTGAAAGAACTCGGAATGAAACCCGCCGCAGCTTAAAACCAAAACCTCTAACACAAGCATAACAACACAAGATGAACCATTTACTTTCCGACAGAATCAACAGCATGGCCACTTCCCAAACTTTGGCAATGGCAGCGTTGGCTCGTGAACTCAAGGCTCAGGGCAAAGACGTGATCTCGCTTTCTTTGGGCGAACCCGATTTCAACACACCCGATTTCATCAAGGAAGCGGCCAAAAAAGCGATAGACGAGAACTACAGCACGTATTCGCCTGTTGACGGTTACGCCGACCTCAAAGACGCGATCTGCCGCAAGTTCAAACGCGACAATGGTTTGGATTACAAACCTGCGAACATCGTCGTGTCGACCGGAGCGAAACAGTCTTTGTACAACATCGCGATGGTAATGCTCAACGACGCAGACGAAGTGATCTTGCCGGCGCCCTATTGGGTTTCGTACTTCGAAATAGTGAAAATGGCTGGCGGAATTCCTGCAGAAGTTCCGACTTCTGTAGAATCTGACTTCAAAATCACAGCCGATCAACTCGAGAAAGCCATCACAGCTAAAACCAAAATGGTGTGGTTTTCTTCGCCTTGCAACCCAAGCGGATCGGTTTATACCAAAGAAGAATTGACGGACTTGGCTGCGGTTCTCGAAAAACACCCGAACATCTACGTGGTTTCAGACGAGATCTACGAACACATCAACTTCGCCGGAAACTTCTGCTCTATCGCGTCAATCCCGGGAATGTTCGATCGTACAATAACCGTGAACGGAGTCGCGAAAGCGTTCGCCATGACGGGCTGGAGAATCGGTTACATCGGCGCTCCGGAATTCATCGCGAAAGCGTGTACAAAAATGCAAGGACAAGTAACCTCTGGCGCGAACTCTATTGCCCAGAGAGCCACAATCACTGCCGTTGACGCCGATCCGTCGGTTTTGAACGACATGGTTTCTGCTTTCAAAAGCCGTCGCGACCTGGTTGTAGGTTTGCTAAAAGATATCCCGGGAATAAAAATCAATGTTCCGGATGGCGCTTTCTACGCTTTCCCAGACGTTTCATCGTTCTTCGGAAAAACCCTTCGCGGAAAAGAGATCAAGAACGCCGACGATTTGGCGATGTACCTTTTGGCCGAAGCAAACGTAGCGGCCGTAACAGGCGACGCATTCGGAAACCCGAACTGCATCCGTTTCTCTTACGCCACGAGCGAAGACGTGCTCAAGGAAGCTTTCAAACGAATCAAAGAGGCGTTGGCCTAAAATACAAGCCTCGAGAATTTTCGGGGCTTTTTTAATTATTTGGGCGTTGCCTTCGGCCGGGCTGTCGGTACTCGCTTTTGCCAAACTTGTCGGGTTTGGCAAAGAGCTCAGACAATACCGCCATCCCTAACGCGGGCGCAAATTCCATAACAACATCACACTAAAAATGCAAAAGAAAATACTACTTCTCGGCTCGGGCGAACTCGGTAAGGAATTCGTCATCGCGGCTCAAAGAATCGGCCAGAAAGTGATTGCGGTAGACAGTTACGAGAACGCTCCGGCCATGCAGGTTGCCCACGGTTTCGAGGTCATCAACATGCTAAACGGAAGCGAACTCGACCGAATCGTGGCAAAGCACAAACCAGATTTCATCGTACCCGAAATCGAAGCGATCCGCACCGAACGTTTCTACGATTACGAAAAACAAGGCATTACGGTCGTTCCGTCTGCGAAAGCGGCCAACTTCACGATGAACAGAAAGGCGATCCGTGATCTTGCTGCCAAAGAACTGGGCTTGAAAACCGCAAACTATCGCTACGCAACCTCAGCCGAAGAATTGAAAGCGGCGGTAGGAGAAGTCGGGATTCCTTGCGTGGTGAAGCCTTTGATGTCGTCTTCGGGCAAAGGCCAATCCACCATCAAGTCAGAAGAAGACATTGAAAAAGCGTGGAAATACGCCGTTGAAGGTTCGCGAGGCGACGTCGTAGAAGTGATCGTGGAAGCTTTCGTGAAGTTCAATTCCGAAATCACTTTGCTCACCGTGACTCAAAATATGGGACCGACTTTGTTTTGCGCGCCAATTGGCCACAGACAGGAAAGAGGCGATTACCAGGAAAGCTGGCAACCTTCTCAAGTGTCCGAAAAAGACCTTTACGACGCTCAGGACATGGCCGAAAAAGTCACAGAAGCGCTTGGCGGCGCCGGAATTTTCGGCGTGGAATTCTTTCTGGCAGACGACGGCGTCTACTTCTCGGAACTTTCACCACGTCCGCACGACACCGGAATGGTCACTTTGGCCGGAACCCAGAATTTCAACGAATTCGAATTGCACCTTCGCGCCATCCTGAGCCTTCCTATTTTCGAAATAAAACTCGAGAAAGCCGGAGCGAGTGCCGTAATCCTGGCATCCGAAAACTCCGAACATCCTACATTTACGGGAATCGAGGAAATCGCGGCGCTTCCAAAAACCGATTTCAGATTGTTCGGCAAACCGACCACGCGTTCTTACAGAAGAATGGGCGTGGCTTTGGTGAGCGACGAACTCGAAACGCCCGTAGAAGAAATCGTCGAAAAGGCGAAAGCTGCGGCGGCTTTGGTGAAAGTGCACGCTTAGACATTAAAATCACATTAAAAATTCCGCTTTTTTCCGAATGCTTCGGGAAGAAGCGGTTTTCTTTTTACGATTCCGAATAATGCCCAAAACCTGTTACTTTTAGCGTTTATTTCACACAATACTACCTATTTTTGGAAATTACGGGATTGTGGAAATAATCCGCGAACGAAAAATGCGAGGAATGAAGTTACTTATAGTCGAAGACGAACCCAATTTGCTGTCGGTGATCCGGAAGGGATTTTCTGAAAAAGGACACGACGTTAGCGCCGCCCTTGACGGAAACACCGCGCTTTTGATGCTCGAGGAATACACCTTTGACGCAGTCGTGCTCGACGTGATGTTGCCAGATGTGAACGGCATTGAGATTTGCCGAAGACTTCGCGCCGCAGGGAATTTCGTTCCGATTTTGCTTTTGACGGCTTTGGGAAGCACCGAAAACATCGTGACGGGATTGCAGTCTGGAGCCGATGACTATATGTCGAAACCGTTCAAGTTTACCGAACTCGAGGCCAGAATCCACGCTTTGGTTCGTCGTTCGGCCATGGAACACAAACCTCAGGAAGTGATTTCTGTGGGCGACCTGACGCTAGACAATCGGGCGAAAACCGTAAAACGCGCCAACGACGAGATCGTGCTCACGGCCAAGGAATATCGGCTTTTGCATTATCTGGCCAAAAACGCCGAGGCCATTCTGTCGCGCGAGCAAATCCTCGACAACGTTTGGGACATCAATTTCGAGATGAATACCAATGTGGTAGACGTCTACATCAATTACCTGAGAAAAAAAATCGACAAGCCTTACAAAGAACCGCTTATCCATACCGTGAAAGGTTTGGGTTATACGCTTAAAACCTAACATGCAGATACGCAAGAAAGTTGCCATTACCTATGTTGCACTTTCGGGCTTGAGTACGCTCTTGCTCTGCGCCGTTATGGTTTTCCTTTTCAAGAACAACAACCAGTATTACTTCTTGAAACGACTTCAGGATCGGGCGAAAATCGTTTCGTCCATCCATTATCAGAACGATCCCGAAAAAGCAGCTTATTATCAACATCTAAAGTCGAACGGACACGAGGAACTCATTGACGAAGGCGATTGGGTTTTGCCAGTGAACGGATCGAACTCTTTCGAATACAACACCGAACTCGATCTCCCGCACGAATTTTACACCGAAGTTCTGGCCAACGGATCTTCGTGGAAAGAAGACGACAGCCGTTACCATTACGCCCAATTGTTCGAGGAAAACGGCAAAAAGTACATTGTCGTGATCACGGCCCGCGACCGTCGCGGCAACACGAGTACGCTTTACATCTTGCGCATAATGGGCATTGGCGGGCTCTTGTTTCTGGTACTCGCCTATTTTTTAGGCCGATTTCTGGCAAACACGGTAATCAATCCGATCTCGAAAATCAATTCGGAAGTAAAAAGGATAAGTGCTTCTAATTTGCACAATCGTTTAGACCAACCCGTGGGTGCCGACGAAATTGCCGAATTATCGCGCACTTTCAACGACATGCTTGATAGATTGGAAACCTCGTTCGAGATTCAGGCGAACTTCATCAACAACGCCTCTCACGAACTCAAGACGCCAATCACGACGATCATGGCCGAGACCGAAATCATCCTGCAAAGCAAGCGATCGAGCGAGGAATACGAAGAAGCGTTGGCCAACATAAACGCTCAGGCGACCAAACTCGGGAATCTCACCGAAGGCTTGCTCAAGCTCACGCGAACGGGCTATGACGGCAACAAACAGGTTCAGGACGTGGCGCGTTTTGACGAGTTGCTCGAAGACGTGAAAACCGATCTCGACAAGATGTTTCCAGACAACAACATCAGCCTGAGAATGGTCGATTTGCCCGAGAACGAGGAATATCTGTTACTGCCTTGCAATCGGCCACTTTTGGAACTGGCGCTGTCGAACATCATCTCGAATGCCGTGAAATATTCAGACAACAGCGTTGTTTTTGTGGAGTTGTCTGCCGATAAAAACCAGATTTCGGTCCGCATCACAGACATTGGCATCGGAATCCCGAAAGAAGACCTTCCGTTTTTGTACGAGCCTTTCTTCCGCGGCAAAAAAGCTTCCAAATACAATGGCTACGGATTGGGATTGCCACTGGCTTTCAAAATCATCCGAATGCACGAAGGCGAGCTCGACATTCAGTCCGAAACCGACAAAGGCACAATGGCAACAATCACTTTCAAGCGTCAACATTAGATTTTTTAACGCGAAATCTCATATACTTCTAATTTAATTCCAATTCCAAACTAATGTTCAGGTAGTTGATTTGTAATATCAAATTCAATGACCATGAAGAACATTTTGCTACCCACAGTTTTAGAAAAGGACACTTTGGCCGCGATCGAGAGCGCCATTTCATACGCTAACGGACAGAATTTCAATCTGGTCCTTTTGCTTTTGGACGAGTCCGACAGCCAGTATTCGGCTTCTGCGTTTCTCAGGAATTCGCGTCCGGCCTACACGCATTCCCAACAAAAAACATTAGAAGATTGCCGCAATCGCGCTTATGCCGAAGGAAACGTGACGCTTCACATACAGAAACAAGCGAGCATTTCGGCTCCATTGCTTAGAAACATGATTAGCGCTTTGGAAATCGGGCTCGTGATCGTACCGAAATCCTTCCGCGAATCATCCAAAAAAATCAACCGCTACTGCCTGGCGCTTTTGGCCAACAGCCATTGCCCGATCCTGAATTTGTGCGAATCCCCAACATCCGAAATGCAGAAAGCGCTTTTTCTCGAATACGAAGAAAGCAAACTCCAGGTTTCGGACGTGCAGGAACAACTCGACGGAAAATTCCCTTTCCGCATCGTAAGTCAGGCCAAAATAAGTCGGGACGAAGAAGAATCGCTGCAACAATTGCTGTCTGAGACGATCACCAGAAACGACATTGATCTGGTCGTGGCTACAAGAAAACCCGAGAAGGTAAAACTCGGAAAGAAAAACCCGTTTTGGCACGAAAGCCTCAAAATGCCTGTGCTTTCGGTGTACGAAGCCATAAGTTAAACGCCTAAATCTATTTTTATGCTGTTAAAAAGAAAAATCCCAATGGAGTACGTTCTTGGCAAAATCAAGGTCGAGCTCGCACTTGTACTAGTATATTCCACCTCGTTCTGGCTGTTCCACTATTTCTACGCGGCCGTTCCTTTGACGATTCCAATCGCCATTCCGGGAATTGTGGGAACGATCATTTCGCTGCTTTTAGCCTTTAAGTCGAACCAGGCTTACGACCGTTGGTGGGAAGCGAGAATCGTGTGGGGCGGAATCGTGAACGACTCGCGATCGCTTTTGCGACAAGTCGTAGCGTTTTATAAAGACCCAGATTTCTCGGACGAAGCCAACAATTTCAAGGAAAGATTCGCCAAAAGACAGGCCGCCTGGTGCTTTTCGCTGACTAACCGTCTTCGCGGAAAAGACTCGGTGAAAGCCGCGAAACAATTTTTGGATGAAGACGAATTCCAGTTCGTGAAGCGCCACAAACACGTTCCGAACGCGCTTTTGCTCTTGCACG
>JBCNQO010000001.1:0-21325 GCA_039592825.1 Flavobacterium sp. | reverse complement strand
GGCCGACATTCCGATTGGCGAAAGGCAAAGTTCACCGAAAGTGATCACGAGCCAACCCAAGGTAAAAATGTCGAGAGAGGTTTTTCCGTCCGCGGAAGCGAAAAATTTGGTGTGATAAAACAGGTAGAAACCACCGGCGAGAAACAGGAACGAAAGCCCGAATTTCACGATAGTGTTGGGCTCGAGGTTGCGTTTGCTCAAAAACAGCCAAACGATTCCGACCAAAGCCGCGAAAGCCACGACGAACACAGAGTTTGCCGAGTTGTTCACACCATTCGGATCAAAGTGGATTCCCAAAACTGTGTCTTTCAAGTTCTCGGCCGCGAAGTCACTGAGTGAACCGCCGCTTTGTTCGAAAAACGCCCAGAACACGATTGAAAACAACATGAAAATTAACGCGGCAATGAGCTTCTTGTTTTGAGAAACGTCGAAGTTGCGCATTTCGTAAAAAAGGTACAGAATAGAAGCCGGACCGATCGTGTACATGAAATAGTCGGTATATTCGGTGCTCGAGACCATGATCATGATGACAGGAACAATCAGAATCGAGCCGATGTAAGTTGTCCATTCGAGCATTTTTTTCTTCGAAGGTTCGACTTTCTCGAGAGGTGAAAGCCCAATAGAACCAAGACTTTTCTGGGTTTGGGTAAATGTCAGCAAACTAATCACCATCACGATTGCGGCCAATCCGAAGGCCACGTTCCATTCAAGACCGCTCGGAATCAGGTTGGCGAAAATCTCGCGTTTTCCGATTGTAATACAAAAATAACCGCCCAAAATCGCACCCAGGTTCACGCCAGCGTAGAACAACGAAAAGCCCGCATCTCTCCTATCGTCGTCGTCGCGGTAGAGTTTTCCTACCATTGACGAGATATTCGGTTTGAAGAATCCGGTTACTACAATCGTAAAACTTACACCCAAAAAGAAGTATGCTTTTGGATCGATTGCCAGAATGATGCTTCCTACAATCATCAAAAGTCCGCCCCAGAACAACGACTTTCGGAAACCGAAAATCTTGTCGGCGAAAAATCCGCCAATGAACGTGAAGGCGTAAACCCAGGCCTGTGTCGCGCCGTATTGCAGGTTCGCTTCCTCTTTGTTCATGAGCAATTGGTGCACCATAAAAAAGTACAACATGCCTCGCATTCCGTAAAAGGAGAAACGCTCCCACATTTCACTAAAAAACAAATACCACAACTGACGCGGGTATTTGCCTTTGAAACCTTGTATTTTTTCGAGGTCGATTGCCTCTTGCGAAATTTCTGCCATTATCTGATGCCTTTTTCGGCCATTACCTTATTGAGTTGTTTCAGGACGACGAACATAAGCGCTGTGGCTGCCATCAAAAGCGCGAAATTGATCCAAAAGAAGTTGGTTTTGTCTTCATACGTGTCCCACATTGAGGCCAGAACGCCGCTGAGTTTGTTTCCGATAGACGTTGCCAGAAACCAGCCGCCCATCATGAGCGAGGTAATTTTGGCCGGACTGAGTTTCGATACTACCGACAATCCCATCGGACTCAGGAACAATTCGCCTATCGTGATTACGCCGTAATTTGCCACGAGCCACCAAACCGACACTTTTTCTGTGCCGTTGCTTCCGGCTTTGACCGCAGCGACCATGACCAAAACCGACAAGGCCGAAATCAAGAGACCGAACGCGATTTTAGTTGGAGTAGTCGGTTCTTTTTGTCTGACTCGTAAAAAAGAGAAGAACGCGATGACCAAAGGCGTCAGGACGATAACCCAAAACGGATTGATCGATTGGCTCAAATTGGATGCCCACAGCGAGACTTCTTCGGTTTCTTTTGGGAGTTTTTCTGGGGAAACGTTTTTGAAATAGACCGGATAATTGACTTCCTTGACGACTTTCCCGTCTACTTTCTGCAGTCGGAACTGTTCGTCGTAAATGCCCACCGAGTCTTTTTTGTACGCAACCTTATCGGACAACTTTAGCGTGGAGAACACGTTTTCGGTCGTTCCCGAAATTTGTCTGTCTGTGTAGCGATCGCCCCAAGTGTTGAGTGCCGATCCGTTGAGTTTGAATACGGCCCAGAAGAGAATCACTACGGCGAAAATCGTCAAAAGCGCACCGATTGGACGTTTTTCGTCTGACTTGGCTTTGAAGTAAAGTGACGAATAGAACAAGATCACGGGAATACACGCGAAGATGAACGCGTCCGTGCTGTCTGACCCGAAAATGTAGCTGTCCGGATTTGCATCTGAAGCCGTTCCTTTGAGCAACCATCCGATAACTCCAAAAATCACCGACGGCAAAAGGATGAACAATACGATTTTCGAGAACGGCATATCGCCTTCCTGAACACCTTTTTTCTGGTCGTGCGTTCCGTAGTGCTTGATTCCAATCATGAACGTGATTACGCCAATGAACATTCCTACGCCTGCGGCCATAAAGGCTTGCTGCCATCCGAAAAGGTTGTACAGCGCGGCTCCGAAGAAGTTGCAGATGAACGCACCGACGTTGATTCCCATGTAGAAAATGTTGTAACCTTCGTCTTTTTTGGCTTTGAACTTTTCTTCGTTATAGAAATTCCCGAGTAGCGTCGAGATGTTCGGTTTAAAGAATCCGTTGCCCAAAATGACCAAAGTCATCGCCGTGTACAAAACGGGAAGCGAATGGATTCCCATCATGAAATAGCCGGCGCCCATAAGGATTCCGCCTAAAATGATCGACTTTCTGTAACCGAGATAGCGGTCGGCAATCAAACCGCCGATGAATGGCGTCAGGAAAACTAGCGCAATGAATGTTCCGTACAAATCGGACGCTTCTTTTTCGGTCATCGCGAAACCTTTCTCCACGTCTTTGAGGTAAAGCGTGAAGATTCCGATCATCAGATAATAACCGAAACGCTCCCACATTTCCGAAAGGAACAGATATGGGAGCGCTTTTGGGTGTTTATTCCACATAGGCTATGATTAACGCACGCCGTGCATCATTTTTTTGAGAACTGGCGAAAGCAAGGCCAAAAGAAGACCGGCGATTCCGCAAAGTACCACGAACACCATAAAGAATTCATAGAGATTGTGGATTTCAAATCCTGCAAATGACGGATACGTTGTTGCAACCTGTTCCTTTGTCAAGGCGGCCAACTGCTCTGATGTCAAAGTGATTTTTTTGTCGAGAACATCCTGAAGGTTAATTCCCAATTTGGACGCTTTCTCGAATTTATCTCCAGTGGCAGGCATAATGGCTCCCAAAGTTCCCGCAAGCGCATAACCGGCCGCGTTGGCGATAAAGAAAACACCATATAGCAACGACGAGAATCTCTTTGGGGAGAGTTTTCCTACCAAAGAAAGTCCTATTGGAGAAAGACACAACTCACCGCAAGTTTGGATCAGGTACAATAAAATCAACCATTTTACGGCCAACATTCCCGTGCTACCCAAATCTTTTACATTGTGGGCGATGATAAAATAACTGATCGCAATTAGGAACAATCCCATCGCTTGCTTGAACGGAGAAACGGGCTCTTTTCCTGCTCCGCGTAGTTTGTCCCACAAGAAACTGAAAGGAACGGCCATTACGACAACGAAAAGTCCGTTAAAAATTTGCACCATCGACGCCGGCATATCGTAACCGAAGATGTGACGATCGGTTTGGTTGGACGCGATAAAGGTCAATGACGAACCTGCTTGCTCGAAGGCTGCCCAGAAAAAGATGATGAAGAAGGAAACGATGTAAACGACAAAAATTCTGTCGCGCTCAATTTTCGTGATTGACGTATCGGATACGATCAAAACTGCCAATGCAATACCAGCCGCATAAATAAAAGGATAAATGATTCCTTTTACGAGTGTGCTCATCTCAAAGTCGCTGAAACCGAGCTCGTCAACCAACAAATAGCGGAAAACGAAAAACATCACGAAGAAAAGTCCGGTAACCATAAAGATTGACGACTTGGTAAAGTTCGCTGTCTGCGCCTCGCCTTCTTCGAAATCGTCCGAAGTATTGTTCTTTGGCAATCCGCCAATTGCGCGGCCTTCTGGCGTCACGACGTATTTGTTTTTCAATACCCAGAACGTGATCGTTCCTACGAACATTGCCAATGAAGCTGCCAGGAATCCCCATTTGAAAGCAAACGGATCTTGAACACCGTCTACTTTAACGTCACCCAAAATAGGACAGATCAACTGGCCCAAAAACGCTCCAAGGTTGATTCCCATGTAGAAAATCGTAAAAGCGGTATCGAGTTTAGACTTTTCTTGTTTCGGATAAAGGCTTCCCACCATTGACGAAATGTTCGGTTTGAAGAAACCGTTTCCGAAAATGATGATGAAAAGTCCGATCCACATCACGATTTTGGCCGTATCGAGGTTCGAGCTGAAAACACTTCCACTGAAAAACAGGAACAATTGTCCTATACCCATGGTCGCACCTCCGATAAGGATACAATTCCTATTTCCTAAATAACGGTCTGAAATGAAACCGCCCAACATTGGTGTCAAATAACACAAGGCCAAAAATCCGCCGTAGAAAATTGCCGATTCCGATTCGAAATACCTCAGTGAGGTAACCATAAAAAGCGGGAGCAAGGCGCGCATTCCGTAAAAGTTGAAACGCTCCCACATCTCGGTTCCGAAAAGTACCCAAAGGCCTTTTGGATGACTGGTTTTTGCCTGAATTTCTTCTGCCATGTTTATTTGGTTTTAATATAGCCGACTGCCGAAACAACCGGGTTTTGGAGTTAGTTAAAGATTCTGAAGGATGTAATCGGTCATTTTGTTGAACAACTGGATGCGTGTCTTGCCTCCGTAAATGCCGTGATTTTTGTCTGGATAAATCGCCCAATCGAACTGTTTGTTGGCTTGCACCAAGGCTTCGATCATCTGCATGGAATTCTGTACGTGTACGTTGTCGTCTGCCGTTCCGTGGATCAGAAGGAATTTGCCTTTGAGGTTCGACACGAAGTTGATAGGCGAATTCTCGTCGTAACCCGACGCATTTTCCTGTGGCGTAGTCAGATATCTTTCGGTGTAGACCGAATCGTAGAAACGCCAATTGGTAACCGGGGCAACCGCGATAGCCATTTTGAACGTATCGGCTCCTTTCAAGATACAGTTAGACGACATGAAACCGCCGTAAGACCAACCGAAAATCCCGATTCTGGCTTTGTCGACATAAGGATAATTGCCAATCACTTTTGCCGCATCGATCTGATCTTCCACCTCGAATTTACCCAAATTGTTCTGGGTCACTTTCTTGAAAGCCGCGCCTTTGAAGCCCGTTCCGCGCCCGTCGACACAAACTGTGATGTAACCTTGCTGGCTCAAACTCATGAACCAGTAATCGTTTGCATCAAGCCAGTTATTGGCCACTTCCTGAGATCCCGGACCAGAATATTGGTACATGAAAACCGGATATTTTTTCGAGGCGTCGAAGTTTTTCGGCTTGATCATCCAAGCATTCAATTCATGACCTTTCTCGGTTTTTAGCACGAAAAACTCCTTGGTTGGCAAATCGTAGGCTTTCAACTTCTCGGTCAAAGCCACGTTGTCTGCGATTCTCTGTACTTCTTTACCCGTTTTGGATTCCCGCAAAGTGAAAACCGTAGGCTCGGTCGCGCTCGAAAAACTGTTGATGTAAAAATCGAAGTTCGGGCTAAAAGATGTAGCATTGCTCGTTCCGGTTTGGTTCGAAAGACGCTTTTTGTTTTTTCCGTCGAGCGAAATGCTGTAAACATCGCGATTGATCGACCCGTTCTCTACCGATTGGTAAAAAATCGTCTTGTTTTTCTCGTCGAATCCGTAGTAAGCCGTGACTTCCCACTTGCCTTTGGTGACCTGATTCCTGAGTTTTCCGTTTTTGTCGTACAGATAAATGTGGTTGAAACCGTCTTTTTCAGACGTCCAGATAAAACTGTTGTCTTTCAGGAAAGTGAGGTTATCTGTCACGTCTACGTAAGCTTTGTCTTTTTCGTTAAGGACGACTTTTGCCGCACCGGAATTCCCGTCTACAAAAATCAGGTCGAGATTGCTTTGGTGACGGTTCAAAACCTGCGCGCTCAACACATTTGCGTCATTCGTCCATTTCAGACGCGCGATGTAAAAGTCTTTGTAATTGCCCAGATTCACGTTTTTGGTCGCCGCCGAAGCCACGTCGTAAAGGTGCAAACTCACTACAGCATTTTTCTCGCCCGCTTTCGGGTATTTGAATTTTTCCTCTTTCGGATACAATTCTTTGTGGAAAACCGTCATTGTAAACTCCGGAACATCGGTTTCGTCAAAACGGATAAAGCCGATTTTTTTCGAGTCTGCACTCCAGTCAAAAGCTCTCACGAATGCGAATTCTTCTTCGTAAACCCAGTCTGTAATTCCGTTGATGATGGCGTTTTTCTTGCCGTCGGTCGTGATTTGCTTATTGGTTTTCGACGCTATGTCGTAGAGGAACAGGTTGTTTTCCTTTCCGTAGGCGATTTTGGTTCCGTCTGGAGAAAAAGTAGGTTCCTGAGCGGCTTCCAGCACTTTCGTAAGTTGTTTGGAAGCGATGTCGTAAAGGTAAAAATCGGCCGTAAACGAGTGACGGTAGATTGGATTGGAGTTGGTGGCGATGAGGATTTTCTTCTCGGATGCGTCGAACGAATAACTGTCGATCGACTGCAATTCCTTGTGATCTTTGGTGTCGAGCAAAGTCGATACCTTTTTCAAAGTCGCGAAATCGTAAAGGTCGATCTGCTGTGAACGCGAACCGCGGTCGAAATTGAGAACCGTGTACTGGTTCGTTTTTTTCATGGAACTGAGTTCGTCCATGCCTTTTGTTCGGAAAGCTCCGGTGTAAATCTCATCGATCGTCACCTTTTTTTGGGCAAAAACCGAAGCGCTGACCAATAAAAAAAGTGCGGCTACCTTGAAAATTCTCGTCATTTTTACGTTAAATATAAAAACCGTCAATTTTAGTGAAAAAAATGCAAATACAGCTTTTTTTCGCTGTTAAATCGGGTTTGGGTTAATGGGTTGTTTGTCCTGATTGATGGCGATTCGTTACAAATTTTGGCAATTCCGAACCCTAACTTATTCGCTATCTTTGGAAAAACGACGATAACTTCTTCAAAAATGGACAATTCCCGAGTTTACAAAATGGCCTTCGCCGGTGTTTATCCGCATTACATCGCAAAAGCCGAAAAGAAAGGACGCACCAAACAAGAAGTGGACACGATCATTTTCTGGCTTACGGGATATGATGAAAAATCCCTGCAAAAAGCGATCGACGACAAAACGAACTTCGAGTCATTTTTCAACGACGCCCCGAACTTCAACCCGAACTCTTCCAAGATTACCGGCGTGATCTGCGGCTATCGCGTAGAAGAAATTGAAGATCCTATCATGCAAAAGGTTCGCTATCTAGACAAAATGATAGACGAGCTCGCCAAAGGCAAAATCATGGCAAAGATCTTGCGCGAGTGATTCCTTTATAAACCTCACCGTTCGAACATATGAAAATCCTAAAGCGAATCGGCATTTCAGTTCTGCTGATCATTTTGTTCTTACTCGTCTTTCGCGGTTTTGTTTTCCGAGTTGTCGTAAAATACGAACCCATTTCCGAACGAAAAACCTACCCGATTACCGACGACAAACTCGCATCTGCCGCCAATTTCGAAACTTCCAAAACAGAAAATGCCGACATTGACGAAATCGGACGCTCACAAACAAATCCGGATATTTCGGAAATCATCGACCAAAGCCTATCGGTTACCTCGAAGCATCTGAACTTCACTTTCGATAAAAACGAGGTCGATCCCAACCGACTCATACATACCCGCAACGCACATTGCGTCGGTTACACTTCATTTTTCGTCTCCGTCTGCAATCGCAAACTGCAATTGGCCAATCTCACGACCTGGAAAGCCAGACCGAAAGTCGGGAAACTCTATTTTTTCGGTACGAACGTCCATCGCTTTTTTGACTCGCCTTTTTTCAAAGACCACGATTTCGCGATACTCGAGAATTGCGAAACCGGACAAAAAATCGCCATTGACGCGACTCTAAGCGACTACTTCTGGATAGATTCCGTTTCACTCAAAATACCATAGCCGCAATAGCTTTCCATCAAACCAACAACTCAGAACAAACTCAACTGTCCGTCGCGATACTGCTCATACAAAGACGTGTTGAGCTTCGGAAACGACTTTCCTTCAAAAAATTTTTTGCGCGCCAACCTGATCTGGGCGTGAACCTGCTCTGCAAATTCTCCTTCGCCTCTCATTCTTTGGCCGTAACGACTATCGTTTAACGTTCCTCCGTGCACACTTTTGATGTGATTCAAAACTTTTTCCGCCCGATCGGGCATGGCTTTTTGGATCCAATCGGTAAAAATTTCGGCAATCTGTCCGTTCAACCTCACTATCGTATGCGCAATCGACACAGCTCCTGCGTCGGCGGCAGCTTTGGCCAACGGCAACACTTCGTGGCTGTTTATTCCGGGAATGATCGGCGCAAGCATCACATTTACCGGAACGCCCGCTTCTGACAACATTTTGACAGTGTCCAAACGCTTCTTTATCGTGGCCGTTCTGGGTTCAACGAGTTGACGTGTCTTTTCCGACAAAGACGTAATCGACACATTCACTCCTATAAGATTGTCTGCAGCCAACTTCGAGACTATATCCATATCGCGGCTTATTAACGCATTTTTGGTAATGATCGCCACCGGATGCCGATATTTATAAAAAACCTCGAGACACTTTCGCGTAATCTGGAATTTCTTCTCGGCCGGTTGGTAACAATCTGTATTGCCCGACATCACTATTGTTGCCGCCTGCCAATTCCTGTTTTTCAATTTCTCTTCCAACAACTCAGGCGCGTTCTTCTTGACGAGAATCTTGCGCTCAAAATCCAATCCGGCGGAATATCCCCAATACTCATGGGAATTCCGCCCGTAACAATAAATGCAGCCGTGCTCGCAACCCTGGTAAGCGTTCATTGACCAAGCCATGCCCACGTCTGGGCTTTCGACTTTGTTCACGATCGTTTTTGGGTAAACTTCCAGATAATGCGTTTTGTTCGGATCTGCATCGTCACCTTCGGCCGCGCAATAATTAAGGAACTCGTCCGAAACCTCATAAGATTCCGCAAAAAACCGATTCTTTACATTTTTCTGCGCGCCCCTACCTCTAATAAATTCTGCCTCACCATCCGATTTCATTTTCCGAAAGTACAAAACGAAATTCAAGTATTGGAATTTTTACAAATTATTTTTGGAATTATTCCTTTTTTAACTGCTTTAGCAATATCGAAATCGCTTTTGATCTTAGAAAGCATTCCTGATTTATCAGACGCGAAATCGCGAGAATGCTATCTTTGTGGTTCAATTTGACGTTATGACCAAAGAGATTTCAGGTTTCTCGAAACTTTCCAAAGACGAGAAAATCGAATGGATTGCGAATACTTATTTCCAGAATGCCAACGAAGCCAAATCGCTGCTCAAAAGTTATTGGAATCAGGACCAAAAACTACAGCAGTTGCACGACGATTTTATAGAGAACACGGTCTCGAATTTCTATTTGCCCATGGGAATCGCGCCGAATTTCCAGATAAACGGAAAAACGTACACCGTTCCTATGGTGATCGAGGAAAGTTCGGTTGTGGCCGCGGCATCGAAATCTGCCAAGTTCTGGTCGACGAGAGGTGGATTCAAAACGACTGTACTGAACACCGAAAAAATCGGTCAGGTACACTTTATATATACGGGAGACAAAGAGAAACTCAAAGGTTTTTTCCAGCTGATAAAACCCAATTTCTTTTATGACACCGAACCGCTCACGGCCAATATGCAAAAGCGCGGCGGCGGTATTCTCGATGTGGAATTGCGCGACAAATCTTCGGAAATTCCGGGGTATTTTCAGCTGCATGCCACTTTCGAGACCAAGGATTCCATGGGTGCGAATTTCATCAATTCGTGTCTGGAGCAATTTGCCAAGACATTAAAGGCCGAAGCCGACGAATACGAAGGTTTTTCGAGCGAGGAAAAGAACATCAGGATCGTGATGAGCATTTTGTCGAATTATGTAACGAGTTGTATCGTTCGAGCAGAAGTTTCTTGCAAAGTCGAGGAATTGGAGGAAAAGAACATTCCCGATCCTCACGCTTTCGCGGACAAATTCGTCACGGCGGTGAAAATTGCAGAAGTCGAGCCATATCGCGCTGTGACGCACAACAAAGGCATCATGAACGGAGTAGACGCTGTAGTGCTGGCCACCGGAAACGATTTTCGCGCGATTGAAGCCGCGGTTCACGCCTACGCCTCCAAAGACGGTCGTTATTCGAGCTTGTCGCACGCAGAAGTCAAAGACGGGATTTTCAGGTTCTGGATGGATTTACCTTTGGCTTTGGGAACAGTCGGCGGTTTGACCTCATTGCATCCTTTGGTGAAATTTGCGCTTGAGATGCTCGAAAAACCATCTGCTCAAGAGTTAATGCAGATCGTGGCAGCTACAGGATTGGCCCAAAATTTCGCGGCTTTGCGTTCGCTTACCACTACGGGCATCCAGGAAGGCCACATGAAAATGCATTTGAACAACATTTTGAACCAATTCGAAGCAACCGAGGAAGAACGCGAACAAGTGCGGAAACATTTCAAGAAACACGCGATTTCGCACGCGGCGGCGGTCAACTATATTGAAAGTTTAAGAAAGAATCAGTAGCTGAATCCGGCTACCCGCTATTAGTCCTCGCGCTTCAGGCTGTTTTTGCACGACTTCGCGCCGGCTTCCTCTGGTCGCCACGCGAAATCGGCAAAAACCGGCCTTCAGACGCTGTGGGCTAACCGCTTGTATCCGGGCTAAAAACAACCCATGAAACAACGTTTTTATTCCAACGGAAAATTACTCATCACAGCCGAATACGTCGTTCTGGACGGCGCACAGGCATTGGCTTTTCCGACAAAAATGGGTCAGGATTTGACCATTGAACCGGCATCGGACAAAAAAATACACTGGAAAAGCATCAACCACGACGGATCGGTCTGGTTCGAGGACAGTTATGACTTTAAAGAAATCTGTACGCCCGATTATGTAGAGAAATACGATTCGGTCAAAACAACCTTGCTCGAAATACTGCACGAGGCTTACCTTAAAAATCCGGATTTCATCGACAAAGCCAATGGCTACAAGATAGAGACCACCCTGACTTTCCCAAGAAATTGGGGACTCGGCACTTCGTCCACGCTTATCAACAACATCGCCCAATGGCTTAGCATCGACGCTTTTAAATTGTTGCAGAACAGCTTTGGCGGAAGCGGCTACGACATTGCCTGTGCCCAAAACGATACGCCAATACTATATCGGCTTGAAAACAACAAACCAGTCGTAGAAACAACAGCGTTCCAACCGTACTTTACCGGCGATCTGTATTTCGTCTATCTGAACAAGAAACAAAGCAGCAAAGCCGCGATCGCTTCGTATTATCACAACAGAACCGAAAACATAGAAAAAACAGCCTCAAAAATAACCAAGATCACACATAATCTGCTTGAGGCGAAAGACCTTCGCAGTTTCGCTTACGAAATCGAAAAACACGAAAGCATCATGAGCGAAGTACTCGAAATGCAAACCGTGAAAGAAGCTTTGTTCCCCGATTTCAAAGGCGTTGTAAAGAGTCTTGGCGCTTGGGGTGGTGATTTCGTACTTGTGGCGAGTCGGGAGAATCCTGCAAACTATTTTGCCGAAAGAGGTTACGACACGATTTTGCCTTTTTGTGAAATGATTCTTTAAACCTGCATCGGCCGCGACCGAAACTATAGCCCATAAAAAAATCCCGGACGAAACATCCGGGATTTTTTATATGTAGAAACGAATTCTTAGTAGTTGAATTTCTCTCTGTTGTCTTCGATATCGGCGTCAGCTTTCAAAGCCGGGATAACTCTTGAAGAATATCCGCCAACCTGACCTTTCACTTTATTGATGAAATCGAGGTGATCTTTGATAGCCGGAGCTTTAGCAACCGATTTAGGAGCAACCACGTAAACACCAGAATTTCCTTCGATCGGCTTAGAAACTTTACCGCTGGCAGTAGCGATAGCCGTTCCTACAACTTTCGGTTCAGGACCTGCGTTCGGGATCATTGCGTTCTCCAGAGTCAAATCTGTAGCCGATTGAACTGTAGCTCCAGAAGCCTGAGCGATAGCCTGAAGTGACGAACCTGTCATCTTTTTCTTGATGATCTCGGCTTTCTTCTTGTTCTTCAAGATCGGCTCAACACTTACGCGGGCTTCGTCGATAGACAACAAACCTTCTGGGTTGATTTTCTTCACTTTCACGATCACGTTTCCTACGTTTACGACTTCGAAACGCTTCACGTCGCCAACTTTAGCACCGAAAGCCCATTGAACGATAGCACGCTGCGCACCAACACTACCAACGTATTCGTCCATAGCTTTGATTTTCACGTTAGGAACTACTTCAAGTTTTTCAGCTTTGGCAACCGCAGCGAAATCTGGCTTGTCGTTGGCTTCCATTTCAACTTTAACCGCTTTTTGGTAAAGTGCGTCTGTTGTAGCTTCAGACGGCTCGATCTTTCTGGCGATAGTAGCCAATTTCACGGCGTCTTGCTTGTCTGTCACGTTGATTACGTGGTATCCGAATTGTGTTTCAACCAAACCGATCGTGCCGATTGGGTTCTTGAAAACGAAATCGTTGAATGCAGGAACCATTTGGCCTGGAGCGAAATAGCCCAAATCACCACCTTGGTTTGCAGAAGAATCGTCTGAGTTCGTGATGGCCAACATCGCAAAACCTCCTGGGTTCGCTTTTGCCTGAGCCAACAAAGCTTCGGCTTTCGCTTTGGCTTCTTCTTTGGTGCGCTTCTCGCGTTTGTTCACCTGAGTTCCTTCCCAGCTGATCAAGATATGGCTGGCTTTCGCGTTTGCACCGGCTTTGCGTCCCATAGCACGAGTAACTGCATAGTAGTCACCTTGCATGTATGGTCCGTAGATCTGACCCGCAGGAAGATTGAACAAGGCATCAGCGTGAGCCGTTGGCAAATCTTTCTTGGCGATATAAGTCGTATCGAAAGGAATATCTGAATTCTGGTTCACGAAATCACCAACATTCTTAGTAGAACGGAAATTCCCTGTAGAATCTGTAGACGTAAGCAATTTGTCTACTTCACCTTTCACTTCAGCTTCGTCAGCCGCAGACGGTTTGTCGGCAACCAGAATGTACTCAAGTTCGCGGTTTTCGTCAGACTTGTAGCGCTTTTCGTGCTTTTTCATGTAGTCGACAAGTTCCTCATCTGAAACTTTAACGTCGCTGTCTTTCACTGTAGAGAACAAAACGCCAACGTAGTCGAAAGTCACTTTTGTAGTTTCCGCCTCGTATTTGAACTTACCTTCGGCTTCGGTAACGAAAACGCCACCTTTAACCAAAGTGTTGTAAACCAAATATTTCGCATTCAGAACCGCATCTTTCTCACGGTCTTTGATCGCTTGTGCAGCATCTGGATTGGTTTTGATGAACTCGCTCAATTTGGCAACGTCGAACTCGCCGTTAGCTCCTTTGAACATTGGGTTCTGACCAATTTGCGGATCGTTCTTGAAAGCTTCCAGGATATGTTTTTCGCTTACGCGGATCCCCAATTTGTCGAACTCTGCCGTAAGCAAAGTGATCGCGATTTCTTGTTCCCAAACGCGGTTAGATGCCTGAGTGGCGCTCATACCTTGTCCGCTTTTCTCGACATTGCTCACTTTTACACGGAAATCGTCGAAAGTGATGTCTTTACCGTTGACGCTACCTACGTCTTTTGACGCAAGATTGAGGTTTCCGCTAGTGAAAATGTCACCGATAAGGAAGGCCAACAAACAAAATCCGATTACTCCGATCAGCAGCAGGGAACGCTGTCTGATTTTAGATAAAACTGCCATTTTATACTCTTGATTTTTAATTCAGTTTGCGAAAATACAATTATCTATTTAATAACCATAAGTTGAGCCGAATATTTGCTTTCAAAGTTGGAAATTCTTTCGGCAACGCAGCAAACATCGAATTTTATGGCGCTTCCGCGGATGCCAAAAAAAATGTTCCGAACGAAGTTTTTTCGGAAAATCGGGAATTGCGGGAAAACTTAAACCGAAACGGTCATTTTGACGAGCTCGATCTTCTTGACCGTCGCCTCTTCTATCGAAAAACGGAACTTCCCAATGGCAAACTGCTGTCCTTTTTGAGGAATCTCGTTGAGTGAATTCACGATAAACCCGCCGAGCGTACTGTAAGAATCGCCTTCTGGAATCGCGAGTTCGTATTTGTCGTTCAGGTATTCGACGTCGTGTCTTGTGGAGAAAAGCCAACTATTTTCACCGATTTTCTCTTCTGTCAGATTCTCGACTTCATCGTGTTCATCCTCGATTTCGCCAAAAAGTTCCTCGACGATATCTTCCATGGTCACGATTCCAGCCGTTCCGCCGTATTCGTCGAGTACGACCGCAACGCTTTTTCGCTTTTTGGTAAGCTGATCCATCGCGTCCTTAATATATATGGTCTGCGGGACGAACTCCACGGGAATCAAAATGGACTTAATCGTGCGAGGCTTGCGGAAAAGGTCAAACGAATGCACATATCCGACAATATCGTCGAGCGATTCCTGATACACGAGAATTTTGGAATATCCGGTTTCAATGAAAAGTTCTTTCAATTCGGATACGGGCGCGAAAAGATCGATGGCCGAAATCTCCATTCTGGGCGTCATGATGTCTCTGGCCTTGACTTCGGAAAAATCGAGAGCGTTCTGGAAAATCGCGATTTCGGAATCGACTTCCTCATTTTCGTCTACCGAACTCATTTGTTCGGTGATAAAATTCCCGAGTTCGACTTTGCTGAAAAACACCTGAACCGGATCGCTTCCCGTCCCAAAAAATTTCTTGAGTACAACGTCCGAAAACCAAAGTACGGCCGACGATATGTAGTAGAAAATCTTGTAGAAAATATATGCTGGCAGCGCGAACAAGCGAATCAGGCTGTTGGCATAAATGTGGAAGAAAACCTTCGGAAGGAATTCAGACGTAAAAACAATGACGATCGTAGCGATTCCCGCCTGAATCAAGAGGTTCGAGGCAACCGTAAAATTGTAAGGAAGCACGAGTTTCAGCACGAGGCGCGATACGAAAAACCCATAAACGACAAGCGCCAGATTATTCCCAACGAGCATCGAAGCGATAAACTTGGACGGTTTTTCGGTGAGTTTCGACAAGATTTGGGATAGAAAACTGCCCTGTTTCTTCTCGATTTCGAGGTAAATCTTGTTCGAGGAAATGAAGGCGATTTCCATTCCCGAGAAAAACGCCGCCAGTATCAAGCTTGTCACGATGATACCGACTTCCATACCTTACTTTTTGTTGTTCGGATTGTTGTCGAAACGACTCGCGAATCTGCGTCTGAAGAAAAACATGAACACGCACAAACCGGCGAAGAAAAGCCAGATGAACCAACTTTCCTGACCTTCCATTTTGCGTGCGATAGCCGAGTAAATGAAGAATGCCGCGGCAAAAAGATAGACGAATGGTACGATTTTGAGATATGCGTTCATGCTAGAATTCGTTTGTTTTTTCGATTTCGCCCGAGATTTTCTGGGAGTTCACAATCTTGAAATCCTTGCTGAAATCGATGCCTTGCCCGTAAGAAACGCCTTTCGGGTCTGTAAATTTAAATTTTTGTTCGGTGAAAAACCACTCGTTTTTCTGGTCAAAATACAATTGTTCGGTTTGCAGTCGCGAACCTTGGTCGTTCCAGATGTTCACATTGCCCTGAAGGTCGATGATATCAGTATTTTTGTAAGTGACTGCGTAATTTGAAGTGACGTAAGTTTTCGCACCTTTTTGATCGTACAAAGTCACGTTGATGCCTTTCGGAAATTCGGTAAACGGAAATCTCGCGGTGGCATAATCGAGCATTTTCGGACTGATCAAAACAGATGTGATACGGCCCGAATCTGTGTATTTCAAATTAAAATCGTCGGCTTCACCGCTTGGCGTGAATTCCGAAAAACCTAGTTTCTGGACTTCCTTGAAATTACCCTCGCATCCAGCGAAAGCCAAAGCCAGAAAGCACAAAACCGTGATTGTATTTAGGAACGACTTGCTCATTTTGTCTCGGGAACGATTACCGATTCGTTGATCCAGCAATCGAAATGTATGGTTTTTCCGCCCATTTTGGCGTCTTTGATCTCTTTTGCCGTTGGCGCTTTTTTCTCGTAAGACTTAATCATCTTGTCAAGTCCGCCCATGTTTTTATTGACCGAAATCGCTTTTTTCAAAGTTTCGATCGCAAGCAAATTCAACGCTTTTTTTTCGAATTCATTTTTGCCGCATTCCGATCCCGATTCGGCATAAAGTTGTGCCAAAAGAATGTAAGATTTGGAGTAATTGGGACGCGCCTGAAGTGCTTTCATGGCGAATTCCTTTTGTTTGGACTTATCGCGACCCACATAAATTGTAGAAGCCAAAGTGAAATAGGTGTCGGCTTTCTCTGTTGGATCTTTCGAAAGTTCTGCCGATTGGATGAAATATTTGGCCGCGTTCGCAAAATCTGCCTTTTGGTAAGCCGCCGAACCTGCGTTGTAAGCCGATTTTGCCGTTGGCTTCGTACTTTGCTGCAAGTCTGTGATCTGCTGGAAAAGCTTGCTCGTTCTGCAATTGTTTTCGGCCAAAGCATCCAAAGCCACAGACAACCAAAGCGTATCGGACTTTCGCTTTTCAAAAACTTCTCCGTAATAAGCTTCGAGATTCTCGCAAGTGGAAACGTCTTTCACCAGATTCCGAAGCGACTTGACCAATCGTTCGTGAGCTTTTTTGGACTTTTCGTCGGCCGCTGGCAATTTCTCTACGTGAGCCGCCAAATCGTCGGTTTTTCTAAGGACTTTGTTAGGTGTGATCGTTTTGTCGCCGGCCTTGAACTTGTCGTAATAAAGTTGGTGATAAAGATAAATTGCGTCCGTATCGGCGAAGGCCATTGGATTTTTGTTGAACGCCGCATCGAGCAAGTTGTAGATTTCGGCATCGGTTCCGGCTTTATACTTGTGCATCGCCATCGCCTTGTTCATCAAAACCGGACTCGTGTTCGTGGGAACGTTCTTGTTGTAATCGTCGTAAAGCTTGAGCAATTCCTTGATTCCTGCCGTTCTTTCGTCGTCTTTCAACCTTTGGATGCGAAGGCGCAAAAGGTCAAAACCGGAAGTATATGTTTTTTCGTAGTTCGGACAAACCTTGCGCAGGTTCAGCCAAACGCCGTACGCTTTCTCGGCATCGTTCGTATTGACCAAACTGTCAACCGATCGCTGCAAAGCCTTGCATTGCTTTTCTGTAGTGGTCTGGGCCGAAGCCGTCGCGAACCCGAAAATCGCGATCAATGCAAGAAACGTACTTTTCATAAAGTTACTTTTTTAATCGTAGCGGCGTCTTACGAACCAACGATCGTTGAACGAAAGCCCGATCCCGATGTTGAAATAGTTCTCTTCGACGAGTCCGTAGGCTTTTGTACCTCTTTTTCCGTATTCGAGATTGAGGTTGATGTTAGACAGAAGTCCCGGAACCGGCATACCAAAACCGACAGTTCCGGCCGCATCGTGAATGGCTTGGTTGTTGAGCACCAAACCAGTGCTCTCGTAACGCAAACCTCCGCGGATCACGACTCTGTCCCAATAGCTGCTGAAAGAGTTGTAGTCTGGAATATAATAACCTCCAACGGTATATTTTATTGCATTTTCGAACGTTGCATTCCCGAAATCAGAAACTCGGTTCTTCAAATCTCTGGCTCCGGTAAACGTAATTTCGGCACCAACCTGCCATTTTCTTGGCTCACCGATTCCGGCGCCGATAGAGAATTTGGACGGAAGCTTGAGTTTTTGGACCTTATCACTGAAAATCGTATCCTGATCTACTACGACGATTCCTCCTACCTGCCTGATCTGGACAGTGGCGATGTTGCGGTAACTGACCGATCGCAAGGAAGTGGAAGGCGTAAAAGAAGCGGCCGCAAAACCTTTTAGTTTTTTGGTCACTTTTCTTTCGTACATAACCCCAAAGTTGGCGCTAAAACCAGAAAAACGGGACTCGTTTATCTCGCGCGTACCAAACTGAATGTGGTCTCTTTGAGCCAAAGCCGTGGTCTCTACTTCACCGAAATTGAAATTGACGTCGGCACCAACTCTCAAATCTTTGGCGATCTCGTATCCTGCACCAAGGAAAACGCGGTTAATGCCGCCGCTTCCGTCGAATCTGCGCGTCGTGCCAGATATGGTGTCGTTTGTTGGACTTATCTCGTATTCCTTGTTCTGCACTTTATATCCCACCGAAGTATAAGGCATCAAACCGAAAGCGACACCGCCTTTTTTAAATGGCAAGCCCACAGCGAGATAATCCAGCGCAAAACGCTTGGCTTTCTGTTCCTGTGACTCGGTTTTCATGTTGACCCAGGTATTGGTTCCTCCAACCGAAAAAGTGGTCCATTTCAATGCGCCGAACGAGGCCGGATTCTGCAAATTGATGTGGATGGAATCTGCAAAAATCGACAATCCTCCCATGGCGCGTGTCTCGGCCGTGCCTTTAAAGCGCTGGTCACCGATTCCGTAAAAAGAGTAAGGAGAATAACTTCCTTGTTGCGCAAAGGAAATCATCGACAATAGCAAGCAGGCGCTTACCAGAATTTTCTTAATCATTTAGACTGTATTGAAATGTTCGGTTCAAACTCTCCAGTAGAAAATTTGGATTGGCAAAGATGATATTTTTTAATTGCTTAGCCAAAAAAAGCGCATCGCCCCCAGTTAAAATAATGATAAAGTTTGACTGGCCGCTTGTCCAGCTATTTACGAAGCCTTCGATTTCATTTACGACGCCATTCACCACACCCGAATGTATGGCTTGAGCAGTAGATTTCCCGATCGCATCCAAAGGCTTTTCGGTTTCCAGCAAGGGAAGTCTCGCGGTGAAGTTGTGCAAAGCTTCGTACCTAAGTCTTATTCCTGGAGAAATCGCGCCTCCTAAATAATTGTTGGCTTCATCTATATAGTCGTAAGTGATGCAAGTGCCCGCATCGATGACCAATCTTTTCTGTTTCGGATATTGAAGTACGGCTCCCGAAGCCAAAACCATGCGGTCGATACCCAAAGTATGTGGCGTTTCATACAAATTCACGAATGGAAACTTCGATTCGTGAGACACAAAATGGATTTTTACGCGGTTTTTGAGATCTTCGAGCTGCTCCAAATGCGTTTTTCCGACCGACGAAACGACCAAATCGGTCACTTTCGGGTAGGTTTCGAAAATTTTTTCAAGTTTATTTTGCCATTCATTTTCCGAAGTGACGAAGTGCTCCAAAATCACATTTCCCTCAAAGACAGCGCCTTTGGTTCGCGTATTTCCGATATCGATTGCTAGTACCATTGCCAGCAAAAGTACGAATACATTTTTTCGCAGAAATTTCTTTTGCGTAAATAAAAAATCGTTCTATATTTGCACCCGCATCAGCAACGGTACCTTAGCTCAGTTGGTAGAGCAATGGACTGAAAATCCATGTGTCCCTGGTTCGATTCCTGGAGGTACCACTTAAAGCCCAAACGTCTTGTTTGGGCTTTTTTGTTTTGCAATCCTTGATTTATTTATACGCCATTCAGATGTTTTATTTCTACATTTTATACAGCAAAGCGACCAATCGATATTACATAGGATATTCCGACAATATCGAGAATCGGCTCGAAAAACACAATTCCCATGTATATTCAGGAGCATACACCCGAATGGCTTCGGACTGGGAAGCAAAAGTCATTTTCCAATGCGAGTCCAGAAAAAAGGCGCAAGCGATAGAAAAATTCGTGAAAAGAATGAAATCGAGAAAATTTCTAGAAAATATCATTTGTGATCCGGAGATCATACTGACTTTCCCGAAACTATAAATCCATGTGTCCCTGGTTCTCCCGAAGCTTCGGGACTGGAGGTACCACTTAAAGCCCAAACGTCTTGTTTGGGCTTTTTTGTTTTTAAGCAGCTTTGCATCCGCGTTCCTTCCTGTAAAATTCAAAAATTCGCATTTCGTCTAAAAACAAAAAATTAAGTTAAATAAATTTTAAACTTTTTTGCAAAAAACCGTGACTTTATTCGCTTTTTGTCTTCTTAAAAAAATGTTAATAGTCGCAAATTGAACTTGGTTAACATTTGTTCACTCCATGAAACCGTAAATTAGTGTTGCACAACCCCAACTCTATCAAAACTAATTTCTAGCCCAATTAACGTCAAACAAAAAAACTCGCTACACCAATAAAATTTCAACCGATGGATAAGGGTTGTGACCACAATTACCCAAATTCTATCGCTTATGAAAACGATTACTCAAAGAAGTTTCCTACTACTTCTGCTCCTAGCCAACATTTCGCTAGCCCAGGTCGGAATTGGCACCACGACCCCAAATGGCGCTCTCGACGTAACATCCGCGACAGACGGCTTGCTGATTCCAAGAATCGCGCTTTCCGCCACAAACGTAGCCACGGTAACCACTCCCACGGTTTCCGAACTTGTTTACAACACTACCACATCGGCGGCAGGCCCGAATCAGGTTACGCCCGGTTATTATTATTGGGAAGGAACGACCTGGATCAGACTCGCCGTTGGTTCAAGTAACGATTGGACATTGACCGGAAACGCAGGAACGGTCGCCGGAACAAACTTCATCGGAACGACAGACGCCGTAGACGTGCGAATCAAAACCAACGGCACCGATCGCTGGAACATCAGCAATGCCAACAACGGCCAATTGCAGTCATATTCGCTCGGAACGGCTCCAATTCCCGCTTATTCTTTCCAATCTGACACCAACACCGGAATTTTCAGCCCGGCGGCCGACGTAATCGGATTTTCGACATTCGGTATCGAACGCGCCAGGATTGACGCCACCGGACGCATGCTAATTGGAGGCACCGGAACGGCCAATGCTATGATCGACGTGAACAGTGCCAACGAGGGAATGCTGATTCCACGGGTTTCCTTGACAGCCACGAATTCGGCTTTGCCACTTACCGCTCCTACGAATTCCGAAATGGTTTTCAACAATGCCACCGCCGGAACCGCTCCTTTCAACGTGACTCCGGGCTATTATTATTGGGGTGGGATTTCCTGGATACGACTCGCTACCGGAACGAATAACGATTGGGCGCTTACCGGAAACGCCGGAACGGTAGCCGGAACGAATTTCATCGGAACGACCGACGCTGTAGACATTCGCATCAAGACCGACGGAACCGATCGCTGGAACATCAGCAACGCAAACAACGGACAATTGCAGTCGTACTCGCTTGGGACGGCCGCTCTTCCTACATATTCTTTCCAAACCGATACG